>NZ_QUJZ01000030.1:0-1587 GCF_003480845.1 Blautia sp. TM10-2
CACGTATAATCCAATTATCTTAGATGGTAATTGGATTTTTCCTTTCTCCCAGTTAACACTGGGTATTTATTTCCATCTCTGATATATTTTGAAAAGGCACTGTGGATCTGTATCTATAACTTTACAGCTTTGACTGGTATGAGGTGACTCAGACCACAGCTTTTCGTCTATTACTGTTAATCAGTTTGTTAACGCATCGACGTTTTTATTTACGTGATTACACAGCCGAATTCTCTGTGGAAGACAGCAGTGCTCAAAATATTTATCAGGAGGTATAAACCTATGTCAATGTACTTTATTGGAATTGATATTTCCAAGTACAAACATGATTGCTGCATCATTTCTGCAGCTGATCAAAAAGTAGTTTCTAAAGTCACAATCAAAAACAATAAAGCCGGCTTTAATGAACTGCTTACAATCATTCATTCTCTCGCAAATCCTGCTGACATAAGAATAGGGTTTGAATCAACTGCCCATTATGCTCTCAATCTTGAACTCTTCCTTGAAAATTCTCTCCTAACCTTCATGGAAGTAAATCCTGTTCTCATCAGTGAATACAAGAAATCAAAAACACTTAGGCGTACAAAAACCGACTCTGTTGACTGCGAATCAATAGCTCGTTGGTTAATGACTGTTGAATACAAACCCCATTCAAAAGGATTTTACCACGCTTACTCTTTAAAGTCATTAACTCGTTTACGCGATAAACTTATCCGACAGCGTTCTTTCTATCTTATTAAAATCACAAATGTGTTAGATCATACATTCCCTGAGTTTAAACCATTCTTTAATGAACGCTTATCCAAAACTGCTCTCTATCTGCTTGAAAACTATGGTTCTGCTGAAAAGATGGCTCGTATGAACTCAGCCTCTTATGAAAAGCTACGTTCCTTATCCCGGGGGAAGTTTTCACCACAGCAATTTCTACGACTAAAAGAACTTGCTGCCAATACTGTTGGTGTAAATAACTCTATTTTTGATGTAGAGCTGAACAGTCTTTTATCTTTATACAAATCCCTTGTAAAAGAGATTAATACCATTGAAAAAGAAATCAACAAACTAATTGAAGAAGTACATCCTCACTATATGTCAGTTCCTGGAATCGGACCATTATCAGCAGCTGTAATCTATTCTGAATACGGCGATATATCTAACTTCACTAATCCAGGACAAATGCTTGCATTTGCTGGAATAGAACCAGGAATCAACGAATCTGGTACTGAATCTCACGGAGGTAAGATGGTTAAGCGTGGATCATCCCAGCTCCGCTACACACTTATCAATTGTTGTCTACCGTTAATCCGCTTTGACATGACATTTGCAACTTACTATGCCAAGAAACGCGGAGAAGGCAAACCACATCGAGTAGCCATTACTCATGTAGCCAAAAAGCTTATTAGAGTCATCTACGCATTGGAGAGGCAAGATATCGACTTTAATGCACAGAAACTTCGTTAATCTCTAGTGGATTAATACTAATTTCTCCCATCTGAAATACGATGTATTCAGATGGCTTATTAAAGTTACCCATTTTTACAATTCAAAAAAATTTCAAAATTCTCTTGACTGTTTATAGTTTGTCACCTC
>NZ_QUJZ01000031.1:0-512 GCF_003480845.1 Blautia sp. TM10-2
ATTGTCGTCGGTGGGCGAAATTTGGCGACCAATACCAATAAAGGAACAACCGGATGGAGTTGGTCAATGCAAACTGGCGGCTATTCCAAAGAATCTGTATCCGAAACTGGGGTTAATACATGTAAACTTACACGAGATTCGGTAAAACAATCCGGATGGTCTGTAATACAGTTTTCTTATATTGGACGCACAAAATGGGAGGCTGACACAAATTATACCGTATCCGTAGATGTCAAAGCAAGCGTTTCTACATCGATGGATCCAAGCTTTAGACATGGTGACGGTTCAAACATGTTGATACAATCATGTAAAGCCGTAAACAACAAAACAGTTGCGAATGTATGGACAAAACTGGTATGGGTTGTAAAATCAGCAGCAACATTGCCTAGCGGAACTTCACAGAATACATATTTTACCGGAATGAACAGTAATGTTGGGGTCTCATATCAGTTTAAAAACCTTAAGATCGAAAAAGGCAATACGGCAACTGACTGGACTCCAGCACCTGAGGA
>NZ_QUJZ01000031.1:522-1203 GCF_003480845.1 Blautia sp. TM10-2
AAATTATACCGTATCCGTAGATGTCAAAGCAAGCGTTTCTACATCGATGGATCCAAGCTTTAGACATGGTGACGGTTCAAACATGTTGATACAATCATGTAAAGCCGTAAACAACAAAACAGTTGCGAATGTATGGACAAAACTGGTATGGGTTGTAAAATCAGCAGCAACATTGCCTAGCGGAACTTCACAGAATACATATTTTACCGGAATGAACAGTAATGTTGGGGTCTCATATCAGTTTAAAAACCTTAAGATCGAAAAAGGCAATACGGCAACTGACTGGACTCCAGCACCTGAGGATTATGTGTCTTTTGTTGACGTGGAGTATTATCTTTCGACATCGCCGATTTCTCTTTCTGGAGGATCATGGTCGACGACAGCGCCAACATGGGTTAATGGAAAGTATATGTGGAGCCGTACGGTAACAACGGACGGAGCTGGTAACAGAACGTATTCGCCAAATCAAAATGGAGTTTGCATTGCAGGAGCACAGGGAGCAACCGGAGCCAAAGGTGACAAAGGAGATACTGGAGGGACTGGTGCAACCGGTAAAGGCGTTAAATCTATTGTAGAACAGTATTACAAATCAACGTCAGCAACAGCCATGTCCGGCGGATCGTGGAGCACGACTTATCCTGGATGGGAGAACAGTAAATATATTTGGACGAGATCGGTGAT
>NZ_QUJZ01000032.1:0-577 GCF_003480845.1 Blautia sp. TM10-2
ATCGGCTCTCAGTGCCAAGGCATCCACCCTGCGCTCTTAATGCTTGACCTGTATTCTTGGTCCGCTGCCATCATAGCGTTGATGACAGGCTTTTGTGTTCTCTGCTTTAAAAGCAATTGATTGAATAATCTTTCGATTATCTCTCTGGTTTGATAACATCACATGCTCTCACACATGATGCCTCGGATGTCTTTTCCTATCTCTAACGTTTTAACGTTTTCAATATAGATTGTATATGCGGTTTTCAAGGTACATCTTTTGGACTTGATTCACTCAAATCCAGTGGGCTTAAGTGGACTCGAACCACCGACCTCACGCTTATCAGGCGTGCGCTCTAACCGGCTGAGCTATAAGCCCTCAGTCGTTTCCGACGCCCGGAAGTTTTCTTTCCGGATGGAGACGAAGAGATTCGAACTCTCGACCCCCTGCTTGCAAGGCAGGTGCTCTCCCAACTGAGCTACGTCCCCGTTTGAAGCTGGCAGCCACCTGCTCTCCCACACCGTCTCCAGTGCAGTACCATCGGCCGCTTAGGTCTTAACCATCGTGTTCGGGATGGGAACGGGTGTGTCCCCTAAGC
>NZ_QUJZ01000033.1:0-562 GCF_003480845.1 Blautia sp. TM10-2
TTTTTCCTCCGGGTTTTAACGGGATTTTTCCTTCTGCCCTTCTATGTAAGCAAATACCTGTTCACGGCTCCGGTCACTGACCGTTACAGCACAATAAGACGGATTCCACAAATGCCCTCCCCACAACTCTTTCTTTAGCTCTGGATACAAAAGGAACATCTGGCGCGCAAGATTCCCCTTCATGATTTTGATCATGTCTGAAATATAAAACTGTGGTCGGCAATCTACAAGCAGATGAATATGATCCGGCATAACCTCCATAGCCAGGATTTGAAATTTATATTCCTGTGCAAGACTTTCCAGCATTTCTTTGCATTCCACATCAATTCCGTCTTTTAAAACCTTTTTTCTGTACTTTGTACACCAGACCAGATGATACTGCAGAGAGTACACATATCCTCTACCATAGGAAAGACCATTTTTATTAATTGTAAACATATCTTTCTTCATAAAAATAGTATACCATATGCATAGGAATATATCAAACATTTGTTCCCTTTTTTGGTGCGAATTTTGCGCGTCTAACTCATCACTACTACAATATATTTATGGGTAATCCCCT
>NZ_QUJZ01000034.1:0-245 GCF_003480845.1 Blautia sp. TM10-2
TGCTGGTGGCGATGCGCTTAGGGGACACACCCGTTCCCATCCCGAACACGATGGTTAAGACCTAAGCGGCCGATGGTACTGCACTGGAGACGGTGTGGGAGAGCAGGTGGCTGCCAGCTCCCTAATAAAAAGACAAGGGTAAATGTCTATGAAATAAAACAGCTGCCCACAGAAGCGCAGTAACCCATAACAGCAGGGAAGTGCTGATGAGAGCTGGTTTTACCAGTGATTAGAGTTTAAAAGAA
>NZ_QUJZ01000034.1:307-513 GCF_003480845.1 Blautia sp. TM10-2
CTTTTAAGTTCTAATGACTGATGAAACAAATCAGTCAGCAAGATGTACCTTGAAAACCGCATATACAATCTATATTGAAAACGTTAAAACGTTAGAGATAGGAAAAGACATCCGAGGCATCATGTGTGAGAGCATGTGATGTTATCAAACCAGAGAGATAATCGAAAGATTATTCAATCAATTGCTTTTAAAGCAGAGAACACAAA
>NZ_QUJZ01000004.1:0-268926 GCF_003480845.1 Blautia sp. TM10-2
AGTTCTTTATCTCTTCCGATAAAATGACGGCATGGTTTCGGAACCTCACTGTCCATAATATAATCCAGCACAATGGGTGACAGGGCACCTCCGGCAATTAATTTTTGATTTTTAGTATCACGTTTGATAAATTGTCGCTCCATGCCAAAAGAAATCAGCTTTGCAAGAAAAAGCAGACGTGAGCTGGCTGGTTTGTACAGAGAAGCCAGATTTTTCTTTTTGGCATCGGAGATGGTGTCATCTTGTATAAATAATGTGTATATATCCTGCATAGCCATATTGCAGTCAGACATCAATGGAAGCAGATTCTGGTGAATGGTTTCTGCCAGTTTTTTCTGATTACTGGGTTTGGAATAGTAGGCAGATATTTTGGGACTGATCTTTGCTTGACCGGTCAGCCAACGACAAACCAGACCATTATCCATAGAAAAATCCTGATTTGCCGGATCATCCATAAAATCTTCAAATAATTCGTATAAAAAATCAGGCTGACTCATTTGATTACTTTCGCTGATATGATTTTTTAAGCAAGTGCTAATAGAAGAAAAATCGCATCGATTCAATAGAAATTCCCCTTTCGTAGTTAAGATTAAGTATATCTATCATAACACGAACATATATTCGATTCAAGAAAATGCGGATATTTTTAAATTGATTGTGTCAATTTACAATCAATTTCTATTCAATGTGGTTTTCCAGCAGGTTCTGTAAAATAAGCTCAGATCAAAACAATGACGGGAGGAGCTTATGCAACAGAATATTGAATTTGAGCGGTGCATTGATTTTCTGGTACGGATGATTGATAAGTACGGCGAAGAAGTCCTCCGGGAGTTGGAGGAAGAAAAACAGAATAAGGAAGAAAAAGAAACGGCAGTTTCCTGAAATACAAAATGTAAATCAGACTGTCGCTTTTTTCATGTATTTTTAAATCAAATAAATTTTAAAAGCTGATGCAGAGTGTGTGACTCATTATTCTGGGAAGCGGTAATACGAGTATCAAATGGCTTGAAATGATTCTGTGTATAAAAGCTCAGAAGAAATTCATTATCTTCGCATTCAAGAAACTCCATAACGCCGCCTACGGAATATTTGAGACTGGATATGGTTTCCAGTGCAAATCCCAGTAGAATATTTCCAGGGATTCGTTTATTCTTTGGAAGAGAATAGTTCTTTCCCAACTGGGCAATCAGGTAAGCTGCGGTAGTATAGGATTGTGTTTCTTCATCCAAAATACTGACACGGGACAGCTTTTTTGCCATTGTCTTGCTGATATTTGAAGCACGGACAGAGATTGGTTTTACTGTAAGTGAAAAATAACCAACCAGTGAAGCATCTTCAGCATCAAATACCAGATAAGTGATAGATTGATCTTTTTTGGTAAACTCAATCGCATTATGTAATAAAAAGTATTCCACATCGGGATTTTTGGGACAAGAAAAATCGGAGAGTAAGTCGTAAAGACTTTCCTCTCCGATATATGTCGGTTCGTCTTTATCCAAATATGCCCGAATATTAACGGTAAAATATTTATCAGACATGTTTTTTCTTCCTTTTTGACATTAAAGCTAAGATTTCCTGTGGGTTCGTTAACTGACGTCCGGGAAGTGTCTGCTTTGGTGTGCGGTCACGGTCGGCTTCGTCAATTGCTGCGACAAAACGCTTTACGCTATTTGGATTGGATACGACAAAATTATGAGTAATACTTGAAGTAGCCATACTAACACCTCCTCTTTTTTGGCTTTTTTGTGTATTTATAGTATATGCAATGTGTGATAAAAACACAATATCGAAAACAAAAATAATTTCTAAATAATTTTCAAGCCGGACATTTATTAGACGCTTCCGGTAAGCGAACAATATTTTCGAGCCAATCATTTATAAGTCGCCAATGGTGGGCGGGCAATATTTTGATAACAGAAATGCTCTGTATCTAACTTAATTATACGATTGGCGAAGAAATGCGTCAATACGGAGAATAAGTATTGAAAATAGTTGGAACAAGTACTAAAATAAGGTTGGGACAATAAAACAGAGTTATACTGCGAGGAAGATTATGAAGAATAAAAAGATTAAATGCGATATATATACCAGAGTATCCACAACCATGCAGGTAGATGGCTACAGTCTGGATGCTCAGAAAGAAAAACTCAAGAGATATGCGGAATTTCAGAACATGGAAATCGTAAATGAGTATTCCGATGAAGGTAAGTCTGGAAAAAGCGTAGAGGGCAGACCGGAATTTCAGAGAATGTTGGATAATATTGAGAATGGAACAGATGAGGTGCAGTTTGTACTGGTGTTCAAGCTTTCCAGATTTGGTCGTAATGCGGCAGATGTTTTAAATTCTTTGCAGAGGATGCAGGATTTTGGAGTGAATCTGATCTGTGTAGAAGATGGAATTGACAGCTCAAAAGATAGTGGAAAGCTGATGATTTCTGTTCTGTCTGCGGTGGCAGAGATCAAACGAGAGAATATCCTTGTTCAGACAATGGAAGGACGTAAGCAGAAAGCCAGGGAAGGAAAATGGAATGGTGGATTTGCTCCGTATGGTTATGAATTAGTAAATGGAGAATTGCAGATTGCAGAGGACGAAGCAGAGATTATTCGTCTGATCTATGACAAATTTATTCATACCAATATGGGAATCTCTGCGATTGCTGCATGGCTGAACCAGCATGGATACAAAAAGAAAAAACGACAGAATAATACACTGGACGCATTTGCCGCTTCATTTATAAAGGGCGTTCTGGATAATCCGGTATACTGTGGAAAGCTGGCTTATGGACGAAGGAAAAACGAGAAAGTTTCTGGTACAAGAAATGAATACCGCATTGTAAAGCAGGAAAATTATATGCTGCACGATGGTATCCATGAAGGGATTGTTTCAGAAACAGACTGGGAGCTGGCACATCAAAAACGGGAAAAAACAGGTGTGAAATATGAAAAGACACATAGTCTCGATCATGAGCATATTTTATCCGGAATATTGAGATGCCCATTATGTGGAAGTGGTATGTATGGAAACGTGAACCGAAAGAAAAAGAAAGACGGAACTTTATATAAGGATTATTTCTATTATGCCTGCAAACATCGTCGCCTGGTAGATGGTCATAAATGTGGATATCGTAAACAATGGAGTGAGGAGAAGATTAACAATGCAGTGGAAGAAGTTATTCGGAAGCTGGTGAAGAATCCTAAATTTGAAGAAGCAATTCTGAATAAAATCGGTTCAAGAATAGATACAGAAGAAATAGAAAAAGAGATTGAAAGACTGGAAAAACAGCACAGGCAGCTGACCGGAGCAAAAGGAAGACTTGGACAGCAGATGGATAGCCTGGATATCATGGATAAATTTTATGAGAAGAAATATCAGGATATGGAGACAAGGTTATACCATCTGTATGATGAAATTGAAGGCGTGGAGAACAGTATAGAAGAAGTTAAGAATCGCCTGCTGAATATCCGGCAACAGAAAATATCAGAAGAAAACGTCTATCAATTTCTTTTATATTTTGATAAACTATATGATAAGTTCACCGACCTGGAGAAGAAAGAATTTCTTAACAGCTTTGTGGAACAGGTGGACATTTATGAGCAGGAGCAGCCAGATGGCAGATTCCTGAAGCACATAAAGTTCCGTTTTCCGGTGTATTTTGGAGACAGGGAGACACAGGAACTTTGTTGGGACAACGAAAGTACCGTTGAAACTGTGTGCCTCTTGAGCAACCGAAAACCAGATACCACGGTAAAACTCAGCGTGGATATGGACGATTACTACCGTATTAAAGATGGTAAAGAGCCTAAATAAAATCGAATAATACACTGAATTAAAGCAGGATAGAAGCTGTTGATGCGTTAGAAGATAACGTGTCAGCGGCTTTTTCTTTTTATCTGAAAATCTATTAGTCAAATCTGAAAGGAGTCAATTCTATGGCGAAGAAAAATGTAAGGAATATGAAGGTTTGTGGACAGAGCGGTTATAAATATGAGACAGTTCCGGCAATTACATTAAAAGGAAAGTGGCTGGAAGAACTGGGATTTCATCTTGGGGATTATGTGCAGGTGAAATGTGAAAATGGTCAGCTGATTATCACGCCAGATGTGGATAAAGCACAAGAGCAGGAAGCGAAGACCGCATTTATGGATGAGGAGATTAAGAAACTGATAATCAGATACCAGAATGAAAAAGAAGAAATTACTGCAAAATATGTGGCAGAGCAGAGTGCAGGCTGTTATGGAAAGAAAGCATGAGAGGGGGAGAATGTATGGCAAGGATTATAATGTGTGGATCATTTAAAGGGGGAGTTGGCGTATTCACTGGCTGAGATGGGAAAAAGGGTTCTGGCTGTTGATTTTGACAGCCAGGCAAATCTGACAACCTGCTTCGGAGTAGAAGATCCTGCGGCTGTGCCGGTGACGATTGGACATCTGATGATGAATCGGCTGGAAGATGAGGAAATGCCGGATCCGTCAGAGTTTATACAGAGTAGAAATGGCGTGGACTTTATTCCGTCAGCCATGATGCTTTCAGCAGTGGACAGTAAGCTACGGATGGAGATGGTTCAGAGAAGATGCTGACTGGTATTCTGGAGCCGCTGAGAGGGCTGTATGACTATATTATTGTAGACACCTGTCCATCGCTCGGAACATTGACGATTAACGCATTGACGGCGGCTGATGAGGTGATTATTGCCGTCAATCCGCAGCTTTTGGCAATGATGGGATTGCAGGATTTTATCCGGACAGTGAAGAAAGTCAGAAGCAGACTGAATGACCGCCTGCAGATTGCAGGGATCCTGCTGACTATGTGTGATGCCAGAACAAATCTCTGTAAGGTAATCACAGAACAGCTGACGGATACTTTTGATGGACAGATCCGGATTTTTAAGAGTATCATACCAAACACAGTAAAGGTGGGAGAATCAATTTATTACAGTGAGCCGCTTCTGGAGTATGCACCGGAGAATAAGGCTTGTAAAGCATACCGGAATCTGGCAGAGGAGGTGGTTGGGGATGAAAGCTAATGCACCAAAAAGAAAAGTATTTCAGGACGCACTGGATCTTCTTGCTGAGGATCCGGTGAAGAATACGCCAGTGCCTGTGAACGGGATTGTTTCTATTCCGGTTGAGGAAATACATCCGTTTCATGATCATCCGTTCCGGCTGTATGAGGGAGAACGCCTGGAAGATATGGTACAGAGCATCAGGGAGTATGGTGTGCTGAATCCGGTGATTGTGAGGAAAGCTGCAAGGGGCTATGAGATGCTTGCAGGGCATAACAGAACCAATGCGGCAAAGATAGCAGGATTGACAGAGATACCTGCGATTCAGTATTTATCAGGTTTTGCCGAAGCTGATTGAATTGTGGGGGATGAACATCAGGACGGATGTGGAGGCTAAAAAAACTTCATGCAACAGACCGTGAAATGACAACTCCCCTGTTTCTTCTCCGGTGTGTGCAGCTGGGGATTTCCATTCGGGATCTGGATCTGCTGACTATCGGGATGGTGAATGATATGTTTGTGGAAAGCAGGAACGATGAGTATAAGGGATGGAGACAGGTTGCCACGCAGGAGGATTTTGACAGGTTCTGATCTGATGAAATGTGGTGACAGGATGTTTCAGAAAGGGTATAATGGGTTTATCAAAGTCGGGATTTGGAGGAGATTCTTATTTATGAAAAAAGGAATAAATAAATCAATCTTATTTTATATTGCATCAGTTCTGTTTCTCGTAGCCTCAGCTATAGACTTTACGAGTGGAAATGAAAATTCTATGGCTATAGTATGGTTATGTCTTGGTTCTTCGTTTCTTTGCTTGGGTTCGACTCATAAGAAAAAGGAAAACAATACAGATGATAAATAATTTCCTGCTTGTATTGCTGGAAAATCGGGATTCATAGAGTCCTTTTGTGATTTGCAACTGCTGGTTGACAGATTTACAGCCTGAAATGGTGGAATGCAAACAGCAAAACTGTTATATTTAGCTCATAAAATCTGCAAAAGGAGGAAAAAATGATTTTAGCTGATAAGATTACAGAGGAAAGAAAAAAGAATGGATGGTCACAGGAAGAACTAGCCAATCAGTTGGGCGTATCCAGACAGGCAGTATCTAAGTGGGAAAGTGCAGGAGCTGTTCCAGATTTGCAAAGAATTTTACAGATGTCGGAGCTTTTTGGTGTTAGTACAGATTACCTATTAAAAGATGAAATGAAAGCAGAAAATATCACCTATCACGAAAGTACTGAAAGCTATGCAGAACCGTTGAAAAAAGTAACTATGGAGAATGCAAATGAATTTCTTGACATGAAAAGAAATGGATCCAAAGTAGTGGCAAACGCAACAAGTATGTGTATCTTAAGTCCAATATTATTGATTGTTCTTGTGACAATGGCAGAAGATAGCGTATTTCATGTTTCGGAATCTCTGGCAACAGTATTTGGATGTGTTTTTTTGCTTGGAATGGTTGCGGCAGCCGTCTTTTTGTTTATTACATATGGAATGCGTGAATCACATATGGAACATTTTGAAAAAGAATGCTTTGAAACAGAGTATGGTGTATCTGGAATGGTACGAGAAAAAAAAGATTCCTATGAACCAATTTTTATCAGAGGAACAGCTGTTGGGGTAGTGCTTTGTATACTGGCAGTGATTCCGACAATTATTGCCGAATCTATGGAAGCGTCCGACTATTACTGTGGTCTTTCCGTTGGATTACTGCTATTCATACTTGCAATAGGAGTGAATCTGTTGGTTCGTGTTGGGATGGTAAAAAGCAGTTACGATACCCTTCTTCAGGAAGGGGAATATACAAAAGAAGAAAAACTGTTTAAGAAAAAGACTGACACGTTTTCTGGTGTATATTGGTGCTTGACTACAGCGATTTACCTTGCATGGAGCTTCTGGACGATGAGCTGGGATATTACATGGATTGTATGGCCGGTTGCAGGTGTTTTGTTTGCAGCATTGCTTGGTGTGGCGAAAATGGTGTTAAAGAGTGGCAGTGAAACTCAGCACTATATTTAAGATGGAGTTAAGTTTATTTTCCGCATATTATACTCATCCAGAAATTCAAGTTTGGAGAATTGAAAAAAACGGAATTTACCTATTAAGACATATAAACTCTTGACAATAAAGCTCCTATATAGTATGTTTTTAATAAACTACTATATAGGAGCTTTTGTATGGAAATGAATGGAGGATTTCTTGTCACCAAAATAAAACAGCTTGGAGACCGGATTTTTGAGAAGATTCTCAGTGAAAAGAATATTGATGCGTTTAATGGAGCCCAGGGACGTATTCTTTATGTGCTGTGGCAGGAGGATGGTATCTCAATCAGGTCACTCTCGACTAAATGCGGATTAGCGATAACATCTCTTACTACGATGCTGGAAAGAATGGAAAATCAAGGGCTGATAAGCCGTGTTCAGTCTGAAACGGACAAAAGGAAAACACTCCTGTTTCTGACTGAGAAAGCACATGCCTTAAAGGGCGAGTACGATTCTGTATCTGATGAGATGGGCAGTATTTACTACAAAGGTTTTTCAGAGGAAGAAATTATCCGGTTTGAGGAATGTCTCGACCGCATCAGAAAGAATCTTGAGGAGTGGCAGAAGTCATGAGTATTTGTATCAAAGATCAGATTCAGAACATGAATATCGTCATTGGCTGCACAGTGGGGTGTACATATTGCTATGCCCGCAACAACGTGAAACGCTGGCATATGATTGATGACTTCGCTGACCCTGAATTCTTTCCGGGTAAGCTCAAGATGATGGAAAAGAAACGTCCGCAGAACTTTCTTCTTACTGGGATGAGCGATCTCTCCGGATGGAAGCCGGAATGGAGAGACGAGGTATTTGCAAAGATCCGTGAAAATCCACAGCATCAGTTCCTGTTCCTTACCAAGCGACCTGATCTGCTGGATTTTGATACCGATCTGGAAAATGCATGGTTTGGCGTTACGGTGACGAGGAAAGCCGAACTGTGGCGTATCGACGCCCTTCGGAAAAACATCAGAGCAAAGCATTACCATGTTAGCTTTGAACCGTTATTCGACGATCCCGGTACAGTTGACCTTTCCAGAATCAACTGGATCGTTGTCGGCACTATGACCGGGGCTCAGAGCAGGAAGATTCATACGGAGCCGGAATGGGCATGGTCTCTGACGGATCAGGCACACGCACTCGGCATTCCGGTGTTTATGAAGGAAGACCTTGTCCCTATCATAGGGGATGAAAATATGATTCAGGAAATGCCGGAAGAATTTAATAAAGTGTTAGAGGTACAGAAATCATGGAAGAAGTAATAAATGGAATCCTCATTCGTGAGGTGGAAACAAAGAACATCATGACTAAGTCTAGTCTGCCGGTAGGCGGCTACTCGGTCAATCCCTATGTGGGCTGTACACATGCCTGCAAGTATTGCTATGCTTCTTTTATGAAGCGCTTTACCGGGCACAAGGAGGAATGGGGCACTTTCCTTGATGTGAAGCATTGGCCGGAAATTAAAAATCCGAAGAAATATGCCGGACAGCGGGTGGTCATCGGTTCTGTGACAGATGGCTACAATCCACAAGAGGAGCAATTCGGGAATACCAGAAAACTTCTGGAGCAGCTGATCGGCAGTGACGCAGATATTCTGATCTGCACAAAGTCGGATCTTGTGGTACGGGATATTGATCTGCTGAAGAAGCTTGGACATGTAACCGTTTCATGGTCGATCAACACACTAGATGAAAATTTCAAGAACGATATGGATTCTGCTTCGAGCATTGAGCGCCGTATCTCTGCTATGAGGCAGGTATATGAAGCAGGTATCCGTACAGTCTGTTTCGTATCCCCGGTATTCCCCAGTATCACGGATTTTGAAGCAATCTTTGAGCGGGTAAAGGATCAATGCGATCTGTTCTGGCTCGAAAATCTCAATCTTCGAGGCGGTTTCAAAAAGACAATTATGGATTATATCGCCGGAAAATATCCTGATCTTGTACCACTTTACGACGAGATCTATAACAAGCATAACCGCAGCTACTTTGAAGCACTTGAAGTAAAAGCTGAGAAAATGGCTAAGAAGTATGATTGTGCCTTTGTGGATAATGAAATGCCTTATGGCAGAGTCCCGCAGGGACATCCGGTGATCGTAGATTATTTCTATCATGAGGAAATCCGTGGGACAGAGAATACCGGAAAAAGAAATCGCTAACTTCAAGTTTGCAGGGAAGGTGGCTATCATGGAGATGAAGAGAAATGGATGAGAGGAAAGCGTATTGGTTTGAACAGCCATATATGCCGCAGATGAAAAATATTGCGGTGGCTCCTGTTATTCTGGAAGATGGAAGACTGTCCTTCTGTGTTCCAGGGGATGATGGTCCTCCGTGGTCCGGGGTGTGGAACCTGACTGGAAAGGTTGTTTTGGACGGGGATGATTATTTTGAGTTCCAGTGTGATGATGAAGTGATGCACAGACGGGGTGGAACATATAAATTTCATGCTTTGGATGTTGATACATTCCGCAGGGAAACGTGTTAGTGGATATCACAGGGAAAAGAGATTGCAGACTGCTGTAAAACAACAGAAGAACTGCATGAATGGTACCTGAAACATTGGACTTATAACAGATAGAATGATTATATTTACGAAGGCATCGGTCACCTGGTTGGCTGGTGCTTTTTTCGTGGGGAAATGGAGGTGGCGGGATGTATCCGGTATCGGATGGGTTTCTGAGAGCTGTGAAGAGCAATACAAGAAAATATTACTGGACGGGTACGATCGTTACCAGAGGCGGAATGACGTATGAGTTCGGGGCGAAGGAGATTGTGAAGGGTTCCGGGTATATTTCCAGGCAGTGCTGTGGAAGCACGGAAATTGAACTGGGGACGGTGTATGCGGCGGAGATGGGGATCACGCTTCTGAGTGACATTGACAGGTATACGCTGGAGGATGCTCAGGTGACGCTGGTGTTTCATCTGGTGCTGGCGGATGATTCGGTGGAAGATGTGCCGATGGGAGTTTTTGAGGTCAGTGAGGCGAACCGTCTGGCAAAGTGCCTGGAACTGAAAGCCTATGATTTTATGCTGCGGTTTGATAAGAGTTTCAACGGGCTTGAGACTGTGGGGACTGCTTATGATTTTATTGCTTTGTGCTGTAAGCGGTGTAAAGTGGAGTTTGCGAATAAGAGGGCGGAGATTGATGCCATGCCGAATGGCGGGGTGACGCTTTCTGTTTATACTGAAAATGATATTGAGACCTGCCGGGATGTGCTGTTTTATGTGGCACAGGTTCTGGGAGGTTTCTTTATTATTAACAGGGAGGGAAAGCTGGAACTGAGAAAGTACGGGAAGGATCCTGTGATGAAGGTGGAGCAGAGACACCGGTTTTCTTCCAGCTTTTCGGATTTTATTACCAGATACACGGCAGTGAGTTCCACCAACAAGCAGACGCAGATTGCAGAGTATTATGCTCTGGATCCGGGGGATGTGCTGACATTTGCGGGAGGACAGGCGGATGAGGGATGGATCACCTGTATTACTTCTATCAGGCAGAAGATCGGGGGAAAGCAGAGCCTGAAATGTGTGGGAAAGAATCCGAGGCTGGCTCAGGCGAAGTCAAGGAATGACAAGAATATTTCGGGACTGCTGAACCAGATTGAAGACAATGCGAAGACTGGGAAGATCGGGATCCATACGTTTACCAATGTTTGCCGCTGTATTATCCCATTGAGAAGATCGTTGCCAATTATACGAATACATTCAATGTGTATCTCTGGATGGAGTATGGCAGCGGTACGGTTGATGTGGGAGACTGCATTGCTTCTGTCAGCGGACAGGCAATGGCGGCTGGGGAAGCCTGGGACGGAAAGCTTGAGGTGGAGGATTATACCACGAGATTTGCCATTGGCGGAGGACTGGATGTGAATGGTTTCCGGGAATCGCTGTCTATGCAGATGAAGGAGACGGTGAACAGAGGATTTGAAGTGTATTTTGCTGAGAGAGCGGGAATCAGCGGTTTCTGCAGGCCGGTAGAAATGGAGGGTGTGTGATGAAGTTGAAAGGTGAAATGGTCATTGAACTGACCGATACGAATACGGGTGCGGTGGAGACAGTTCAGGAGACGAACATGATCACGGAGGCAGTGAATAATATTCTGGGGCTGAATCCCATGGGGATTTATCTGAAAGCCAGCGGGGAGTATGACAATTCTGTTTTGTGGAACGGGACGCTGCTTCCCATCTGCCCGAACATGATCGGCGGGATCCTGCTGTTTCCGGCAGTGCTGGAAGAAAAGGCGGATCATATTTACGAGCAGGGGAAGAACCTGCTTCCGGCAGTTCTCAGAAATGGGGGCTGCTTTTTTCAGGGGAGGAGGATTCTGGCATGAAGGAATTTTGGAACTTTATTCAGATGGTTTTTATGGCTGTAGGCGGATGGCTGGGCTGGTTTATGGGAGGCTGTGACGGGCTTCTGTATGCCCTGATCGCTTTTGTGGTGATCGATTACCTGACCGGGGTGATGTGTGCTTTTGCGGACCATACGCTTTCCAGTGAGGTGGGATTCCGGGGGATCTGCAGGAAGGTGCTGATCTTTTTGCTGGTGGGAATGGCAAATATTCTGGATGTGGCTGTGATCGGGAACGGATCCGTGCTGAGGACAGCGGTGATCTTTTTCTATATTTCCAATGAGGGTGTGAGTCTGCTGGAGAATGCAGGGCATCTGGGGCTGCCGATTCCGCAGAAGGTGAAAGAGGTGCTGGAACAGCTGCATGACAGAAGTGAAAAGGGGGATGGGGAATGAGCTGGTGAAAAGTAGCAACAAAAAGAGTGTGGAAACTGTAGCAAAGGAAGTCATTACCGGAAAGTGGGGGAACGGCGGGGACAGAAAGAAGAGACTGCAGGCTGCGGGATATGATTATGGGGCAGTGCAGAGAAAAGTGAATGAGTTGATGAGATAGTAGGAAGCCTGCTGTTGTCTGTGGAGAAATCTGCGGATGATGGCAGGCTTATTTTTTTGTTTGAGGTTTCAAACTTTTATGTGACAAACATAACTGTCTGTGCTATTATAAAAACGATATAAGCGAAAATGACTTTTGCGGAAACGAAAGTATCTTTATATTTTTTTATCCGTATACTTCCTATAATGGGAATGAATACTTGCAAAGTTGATTACTAATATTTTTTCATTATTACAGGTACAATAAGAACATGTAATAGCGGAAATGAGGTATAGTTACTTGCAGATAGAGAAGTATATTGCGGATAAAATAACATCTTTGTGTGAAAAGTGTGATATCAGTAAATATAGATTATCGCAGCTGTCGGGAATTTCCCAGTCATCACTGGGAAGAATCATGGCGCAGGAAAACCTGCCGTCGCTGATTACACTTGAAAAAATATGTGCAGCTTTGGGCGTGACATTATCACAGTTTTTTCAGGAAGGTAATTCAGAGAATCTGACAGAAAAACAGAAAGAAGTTTTAAGGATATGGAACAATCTGAGTACAAATGAGCAGGAAACAGTAATGTCAATGCTGCGTGGACTTCGGAAGTAGGAGAACAGTTCGAGTATATGTATCGGCTGTTCTTCTTTTGTTTTTAGGCGTTAAAACGGTAATGTTTTTCTTGTACATAGTCGAGCATTAGAGTATAATAAAACCAGTTTTTTTTCATATGTTTAAAAGCTATAATAAGAAAAACGGCAAAACAGATGAAAGTCTGCGACGCAAAGCTATAGGGCCTGTAAAATGGTAGCCAGTTGCCACGTTAAAGATGCATTGTCTGCAATGACAATGCTTTTTTCATTTTTGGAGATTAAAAAGAAACTAAAACAGGCAATAATTGGTGGCTGCTAAAATATAAAAATGAAGTAGATAAAAACGCAGGTGTAAAGAAAATCGGTTATGTGGAAGAAAATTAAGTCAGCACAGGAACAAAAAAATACATTTAGGATAAAAAAAGAGTTATGGATTCCGGTATTTGTATTGATGATCGGTTTGGTTGTTCTGGTGAATATAGGCATTCGTGCGGATAGCAGTCAAAGGGATTTGATAAGGTCAAGAGCTGAATTAAACGCAGTAACGTATGCAGATCATATGAAGGCTGATATCGTGAGGGGAATTGATATTACAAATACTTTTGAACAGATTGTTATTAGTGAAAACGGAAAAATTTCCATGTTCTCGAAAGTTGCAGAGAATATGATGGCAGATTATATCCAGAGTATTCAGATCGCACCAGACGGCGTAGTGACTGAGATTTATCCGGAAGACGGAAATGAGGCTGGAAAGATAGATCTTATTTATGATAAAGAACGAGGAAAGATATCTTGTTATGCCAGAGACAATGATGTGATAACCATGCAGGGACCATTTTCTTTGAAACAGGGTGGAACGGGGATTGCTGTAAGAAATCCGGTGTATGTGGAGCAGAAAAATGGCGAAAGGACATTTTGGGGATTTACAATTGTAATTATTCGTGTACCGGATATATTCGCTGATTCTATAAAGTCACTTACCGATTTTAGCTATGAATATAAGTTGTCTAAAAGTATTGCACCGTGGGATGAAACATACGAAGAAGTGTATGGCTCAGTTGTGGAAATGATTGATCCTGTCACATATACTTTCGAATTAGGTGACAGTCAATGGGTTCTGGAAGTGATGCCTGAAAACGGATGGAATAGCAATGAAAAGTTATATAGACTATGGGGCTGCGGTTTACTGATTGTTTTGCTTTTAACTGGATTTGTTTTTATGATTATGTTACTGCACAGGACACAGGAATCGGAAAACACAGTAGTGAAATTAAATAAAAAACTGCAGAAAGCATTGGAGCAGGCGAAAACAGCCAGTGTTGAAAAATCTAATTTTCTGTTTAATATGTCACATGATATACGTACTCCTATGAATGCAGTTATTGGTATGACGTCATTAATAAGACATGATGCAGGAAATAAAGATAAAGTAATAGAGTATGCAGATAAAATAGATATTTCATCCCAGCATCTGTTAGGGATTATTAATGATATTCTGGATATGAGCAAAATTGAGGCAGAAAAAACAGTTTTTAAATACGATGATTTCTCTATTCTGAATTTTATACAGAAAATCAATAATTTATTTCATTCACAGATAGATGAAAAGAAACAGACTCTTACAACAAAGAAAAATATCCGACATGAGTGGGTGAACGGGGATCAGCTTCACCTGATGCAGATTTTCAACAACCTGCTTTCTAATGCAGTGAAGTACACGCAGGAAGGTGGAGAAATTCAGTTTCTGGTAGAAGAATGTGAAACAAATTCATCCGTCTATGCAAAGTACCGTTTCTTAGTCAGGGATAATGGAATAGGAATGTCAGCAGATTTCAAAGATAAAATCTTTGATGCTTTTACCCGTGCCGAAAATTCTGTGACGAATAAGATCCAGGGAACCGGTCTTGGAATGGCTATTACCAGAAATCTGGTTGAAGCAATGGGAGGTACCATTGATGTGGAGAGTGAACTGGGACAGGGAAGTTGTTTTGAGGTTCTCATAGAGCTGAGAATTGCAGAGGATAGAACAGTTGCTCTGGCGGCACAAGAAGACACAGATGAGCAGAATGTACCATCTGTGAAAATGGTGAAGAGGTTTTGAAAGCATTTGAACAGTCTGCTCCGGGGGATTATGACATGATCCTGATGGATGTGCAGATGCCTGTTATGAATGGTTATGAGGCAACAAAGGCAATCCGCAAAAGCTCCCATGAACTGGCAAAGACGATTCCGATCATTGCCATGACTGCGAATGCATTTTCCGAGGATATTCAACATTCCCTGGCAGCTAGTATGAATGCACACGTTTCAAAACCAGTTGAGATGAAAGTACTGGAAAAGACAATCAGAAGCATAAAATCCGGCGGGGGGGGCACCGAACCGCAGGGCATTGAACAGTGACAAATGGTTTTGATACAGTAGTGTAATTTTATTAAATCAGAAGGTTGACAAAGAGATGTATAGAGAAATATATTTGACAGACAGACAGACAGACAGACAGACAGACAGACAGACAGACAGACAGACAGACAGACAGGAGATTTAATATGATTTCGAGAGCAAAGAAATATGTGGCAGTATTACTGGCTTTTGTATGCGTGTGTATGATATTTTCTCCCCAGACTGCATATGCAGCCGAGGACAGTTCGCAGCATGAAACTGTCAAAGTCGGTTTCTTTGCCATGGATGGTTATCATGTGATGGATGAAGAAGGCAACCGCAGTGGGTATGGCTATGATTTTCTTCGGCTGATGGCCCGTTATTGGGATGTAGATTACGAATATGTCGGATATGATCAGAGCTGGGATGATATGCAGCAGATGCTTGAAGATGGCGAGATTGACATGGTAACATCTGCCCGCAAAACACCGGACAGAGAAGAAAAGTTTGATTTTTCACGTCCGATCGGAACCAATTATGGGATGCTGACCGTCCGCAGTGACAACAGCACGATTGTGGACGGCGATTACAGCACTTACAACGGTATGCGTGTGGCGCTTTTGAACGGAAACACCCGGAATGAAGAGTTTGCGGATTTTGCAGACAACAAAGAATTTACATATGTTCCATCTTATTTTGATACGACCGCAGAGATGGAGGAAGCCCTTCAGAGCGAAAAAGTTGATGCGATTGTTACCAGTTCTCTGAGAAAAACAAACAATGAGCGAATCGTGGATAAATTTGGCAGCAGCGATTTCTATGTCATTGTTAAAAAGGGCAATACAGAATTGCTGAATGAGATCAATTATGCGATCGATCAGATGAATGCGGTTGAGGGTGACTGGAAAACGACGCTTTACAATAAAAATTATGAAAGCATAGAAACTAAGAATCTGGAATATACGGAGCAAGAAAAAAGTATTATTGCACAATATTCCAAGGACAACCCGCTTCATGTTCTGTGTGATCCGACCCGTTATCCATATTCTTATAATGAAAATGGTGAGATGAAGGGTATTATCCCGGATTACTTCCGGAAAATTGCAGACTATGCCGGGATTTCCTATGAGTTTCTTACACCTGCCACCAGAGATGAGTATATTGCTTATCAGAAAAATACGGAAACCACAGATATGAGTATCGATGCACGCCTGGAAACAGATAACTATGCTGAGACGAAAAAATGGGGGATTACTGCACCTTTCATTACAATGCAGCTGGCAAGGGTGACACGGCGTGACTTTGATGGAGAAATCAATGTTGTTACTACGGTTGACCAGACAGCATCAAATTCAATTGCAGATGCAATGGCACCTGGTGCAGAAAAGCTGATGTGCAGTACCCGGCAGGAAATGATGGAAGCTGTCCGTAAGGGTAAAGCCGATGCTGCCTTCGTCTACTATTACATGGCACAGGCGTTTGTGAATAGTGACACTACGGGCACCATGACATATACGCTGCTGGAACAGCCTACATTCACCTACCGCATGGTAGTTTCGTCAACAGAGAACCATGCGCTGGCTGGTATTCTGACGAAAGCAATGTATGCCATGCCCCAAAATCTTGTCGAAGATCTAGCAGCACGGTATACCACATACAAAGCAGCAGATCTGACATTTGTTGACTGGATCCGTCTGCATCCTGTTGTTACTGTTTGGGTTCTTCTTATTTTCGGATGGCTGCTGACTACTATGGCTGTGATAGCAATGCGTCTCAGTGCAAGAAAAAAAGCTCAGAAGGCAGCCCAGGAGACGGCTGAGGAAATGGCGGAACTGGCAGAGCATGCGCAGGCTGCAAACAAGGCAAAAACAGCATTTCTGTCACATATGTCCCATGATATGAGAACACCGATGAATGCAATCATGGGATTTACCGGTATTGCAATGAAAAATAATCCGTCAGACGAAGTGAAAAATTGTCTGGAAAAGATTGATGAAAGTTCAGAGTATTTACTGTCGCTGATCAATGATGTATTAGATCTGACTCGCGTGGAAAGTGGAAAAGTGAAATACAATCCGGCACCGGCAGATTTGAAAAGTATCACAGATTCTGCACTGGATATTACAAAAGGCTTTCTTACGAACAGGGATATCAGCTTTAAGATCCAGCGTGAAGAAGCAAAGATCCCAAATGTACTTGTGGATCCTGTACGTCTGCGAGATGTGCTGGTTAATATTCTGAGCAATGCCGTGAAGTTCACTCCGGATGGAGGGACGATTACATTTGAAGCCCGGTGTCAGGAAAAGGGCGGGGATGGATATATAAATATGCGTTACCGCATTTCGGATACTGGTATTGGCATGAGTGAGGAATTTACAAAAGAAGTTTTTGAGGAATTTGCACAGGAAGATTCCGATGTGAGAACGCAGTACCATGGAGCTGGACTGGGGATGGCTATCGTAAAGAAGTATGTAGATATGATGGGTGGAACCATTTCCGTGCGGAGTAAAAAGCATGAGGGAACTACTTTTACTGTGGATATTCCTCTGGAAATTACAGATAAGGAATGTAATAAGTCAGACACAGGTTTTTCTGAAAAGGTAAATCTTACAGGTGTGAATGTTCTTATTGCAGAGGATAATGAACTGAATGCAGAGATTGCTGCCGTGCAGTTGGAAGAGTTCGGGATGAATGTAGAAAGAGCTGTGGATGGAAAGAATGCTGTTGAGATTTTCAGAAATCATCCGAAAGGCACATTTGATGTAATCCTGATGGATATCATGATGCCTGAAATGAATGGTTATGAAGCGGCAAAAGCAATCAGGGCGATGAATGACAGACCGGATGGAAAAAACATTCCTATTATAGCAATGACAGCCAATTCATTTGCAGAAGATGTTCAGGCATCACTGGATGCAGGAATGAACGCACATTTGTCAAAGCCGATTGTGATTGAGGAAGTTATAAAAACGATTTTAAGGTATGTTCATAATGATTAGCAGAGGTTCATGAATTAGTGGAATACAATTGACAGGAGGGCTAAAAGATGACAATGCAGGAGTGCTATAAAGCTATCGGAGGAAATTATGAGGCTGTTTTGGGACGCCTTCACAGCGAAGCACTGATTCAGAGATTTACATTAAAGTTCCTTGAAGACCAGAGTTATCTACAGTTAAAACAGGCATTGGAAAATAAAAATTATGAAGATGCTTTCCGCAGTGCGCACACATTGAAAGGGGTGTGTCAGAATCTTTCCTTTGACCGTCTGTTAGTAAATTGACACAAGTTGGCTGTAGAGT
Source organism: Blautia sp. TM10-2 (assembly GCF_003480845.1). NCBI lineage: Bacteria > Bacillati > Bacillota > Clostridia > Lachnospirales > Lachnospiraceae > Blautia > Blautia sp. TM10-2. The sequence goes on from NZ_QUJZ01000004.1 coordinate 18,204, forward strand.
ATAATTATAGTAAAAGTACAGCAGAAGCTGTCGCAAAGATATTTATAAAAATGTTGTGGGGGTATTGAACATTAATGAATGTAAAATTAAAATCTGGAAGCAAGCAAGCAAGCAAGCAAGCAAGCAAGCAAGCAAGCAAGCAAGCAAGCAACTGTAGCCCGGAGGGTGGGAGAAAGATGAAGAAGTGCAAATTAGTACAGAATATAAGAAATTTCAAATCTTGTTATTTTATATTTTGCACAATGATATGTTTAGTTGTTTTTCCTGTTTCCACATCTGCCCAAGAAAGATCCAGAGCGGATCTTTATCACAGGAAATACAGGAATTGATGCTTTGCACTATACGGTGCGAAGTGATTTTTATCATCCGGAAACAGAATGGGCAAAAGGCAGCAGACTGATTGCTGTAACAGCACACAGAAGGGAGAATCTGGGAGAGCCCATGCGTGATATGTTCCGGGCTATACGCAGGATCGTGGAAGAATTTACAGATGTGAAGGTTATTTATCCTGTACATTTGAATCCGCAGGTCAGGAAGATCGCAGATGAGGAATTTTGTGGATGCGAGAGAATACACCTGATCGAACCACTGGATGTGGTGGAATTCCATAACCTGATGAAAGTCAGTTATCTGATCATGACAGACAGCGGCGGAATTCAGGAAGAAGCTCCTGCACTGGGAAAACCGGTACTGGTCATGCGGGATACAACAGAGCGTCCGGAAGGTGTGGAAGCAGGAACCTTAAAGCTTGTAGGCACGAAGATGGAGGATATTTACAGAGAATGCAGGCGGCTTCTTACAGAGCCGGAGACATACAGAAAAATGAGTGAGGCTAGAAACCCTTATGGTGATGGGACTGCAAGTATCAAAATCAGAAAAATCCTGGAGGATATAGATGCATAAGCATAAGCAGAGCCAATGCAAAAGAAAAGTGAAACATCGAAAGAATGTGATGGGACTTATTATATTTTGCATAACTGTGTGCATTGTGTTTATGTTTGCTTATTATCAGAACCTGAGAAAAGAAATATCTGTCCGGCAGGAATGGCTGGAAACCGTCCTGACCAGAGAAAAAAAGTGGATCCTTGAGAATCAGGGCCCTGAAGGCGAAATCTATATGAATGGAAGTAAAGCCGGAGATGTTAATCCATACTTTGCATGTATGGCTGCACTGGGGCTTCTGGCAGAAACAAAGAATTGCCCCATGACTGAAACAGAGCAAAAAGCTGTTGGCAGGTATCTGGACTGGCATACTGGGGTTTTGCTGGAAACAGATGGAAAAATGGGAATCTACAGGAAAGAGGGTGGGGAACTTATTTATAAAGAAAAGGCTGATTCCGAAGACGGATATCTTGGTATGTACCTTTTTCTTATGGGAAAATATCTGGAAAAGACAGAAAGTACAGACCTGCCGGAATCCTGGAAAAATGGAATCAGCCTTGCATTAAAAAAGATTCAAAGCCTGATGCAGGATGGAATTACACAGGTTTCAGAAGAAAACACAACAGTTTATCTGATGGATAATCTGGAAGTGTGGAAAGGCCTGTACGAATTGGAACTTGCAGGACTGGAAGATACGCAGGCGATCAGTGAAATTCGTAAAAAGATACAGAAACAGATAGAAAAGATATTCTGGGATGATGCGAATCAAAGATGGAGAATTATCGGAAACAGTGATCGGTATCATCAGACAGAATTTTATCCGGATGGTGTTGCTCAGATTTATCCGCTGATTTATGAATTTCCGGTAAAAGAGAAGAAAAAGCAAAAGGTATTATATGATCAGTTTACGGAAAGGTTTCAGTGGCAGAAACTGAATAAAAAAAGAACTGGCTTTTTGTGGGCAATGACAGGAATGGCTGCTGCGCAGATGAGGGATATCAATAACCTTGTGGAATTAGTAGGAAATTATGAAACAGAATATTGTAAGAAACGAAAATATCCGCTATATACAGGCGAAGCAGGATGGATATGCATGGAATGCGAGAAATTGTATGGATTATATGAAAGAAAAATAAAAACAGCATATTTGCAATATGCAGTTTGCGGATGTTGATGAAGCCCAAAGAACCCGAATCTGATTGCAATCAAGTAAAACGCCGGTTGTGTGAATTTCTGAAAAAACGTGAGGAAGAATTAAGCTCCACGCATGAAAACCTCCAGTTTATTGCCGTGAACCAGGAAGGATACTATTATTCCGATGAGGGTCTGCAGGGCGTGTGGTACGGATCTAAAGATCTGCAGGATGCGGATATCAAAAGCTTTCTGACATCGGACTGGATCACCAATGAAAACCAGATGGTATTTGCCAGAAAACTGCAGAGCCAGCTGGTGGTCGACGGCAGTATCATCACACACTTTATTCTGATCCGTTCGATGGAGGAGATGGCACCGTATTTCAGAAGCAGTGCATTCAGCAACCAGAGCACGACGTATGTGGTGGACAGCAACGGAACGAAGATGTTCGAGGATACCGCTGTCGAGGAGCTGAGGATTCTGGCAGTAATTCTGCTTCTGATCCTGGCATCGGTTCTCTTTGTGACGAAATTCCGGAACAGCAGCCACCCGCTGGCAAAGAAAATCCCGATTCTTGCGATGACAGCCAACGCATTTTCAGAAGATGTGCAGAATGCCTTCAATGCGGGCATGAACGCACACATAGTAAAACCGGTGGATATGAAGGTACTGATAAAAACAGTGTGGAATCTTCAGACGGGCGCCGGAGCGGCAGGAACTTTAAATTGAAAAAATCCGGCAGAGTGTTTATAATGGATGGGAAAAACAAAACAGAAAGGCAATGCCGTTATGCGTAAAATTACAGAATTAAAAGAAAAACAGGAGATTGCGCTTGGAATATTACTGTATCTGGATGAAGTCTGCCGGAAACATCACCTGATCTATTTTGCAGCAGATGGAACTCTGCTCGGGCTGATCCGGCATCAGGGGTTCATTCCGTGGGATGATGATGTGGATGTCTGGATGCCGAGAGCGGATTATGAAAAACTGGAACAGATTGTAAACAGCGAAACGGATACACCGTACCGCGTCATGAATTTTCATAATACAAAGGGTTTCACACTGGCATACGGAAAGCTGGTACACACCGGAACGAGTCTTGTGGAGCACGTGGCAGGAGCTGTGGATACCGGTCTTTTCGTCGACATTTTCCCGTTTGACGGACTGCCGGAAAAAGATACACCGGAGTACGACCGTCACTGGAAAAAGCTGCTGTTTCTGGAAAGCCAGCGGATGAATGCATTCCGCACCTACCGCCAGACCTTAAAAGGAAACAAAGGAAGCTTCGCAAAATGGTGCAAATGGGCGATCCGGAAATGCTATGGAAAAGAGCGGATTCTGCGCGAGATGGAAAAAGAGTGCAGAAAGTACCGCGCGGAGGACTCAAAGTGGGTGGCCTGCCAGTGCGGCGGTTACCGCAAGTCGGACGCGATTCCCAAAACAGCGATCGAAGAGATCGTGCGCCTTCCGTTTGAAGGCCATCTGATCAATGCCCCGGCGGGATATGAGACGTATCTTCACACCCTGTACGGCGATTACCATCAGCTTCCGCCGGAGGATCAGCGTCATCCTGCGCATGTGGGAGATGCCTACTGGCGTTAGAACAGAGAAAAAAGCAGATGAGAGGTAAGCAATGAGTAAAATACTGGTGCTGGGACGTACCATGGACATGGGCGGAACGGAAGTTGCCATGGCAGCGCTGCTGCAGAAACTGGTGGAGAAAAAAGAAGATGTAACGCTTCTTCTGGTCGAAAAAAGAGGCGTTCTGCTGGAGCGGATTCCGAAGGAAGTGGAAGTGCGCCAGATGATCTGGAACAAAAAACCGCATCCGGCTTTGGAACGGATTGTGGGAAAACGGGAGACACCGGCAGAACGGTCTTTCTATGCCAGAGGAATGGGCGTATTTCTGATGCGCGTCGTGTATGGAAAGAAACGGTATGGAAAACTGTATGAACGGATTCTGGAGTGTGTGGAGCCGGAAACAAAACAATACGATCTTGTTTTCGACTTTTTCGGATTCGGTGCGTTCACAACCGCATTCGGAGCCAGAAAGACGAATGCGCGGAAAAAAGCGGTCTGGTTCCACGGAGAAAATCTCTGGTGGCTGTTCCGGACCAGGGACTTTATTCCGGAGTATGATAAAATTTACTGTGTTTCCGAGCCTGTCCGAAAACAGGTCATTGCCCGTTTTCCGGAACTCGCGGACCGGACAGAGGTTCTGCTGAATTTCATTGACATCAAACAGGTGCAGAGACGGAGTGAGGAGCCGCTTAGCGATCCGCAGTACACAGGAGAGCTGAAATTTCTGACGGTGGGAAGAGCTTCGGAAGAAAAAGGATATGATATTGCGGTGCAGATTACGGCGGAGCTGAAAAAACGGGGACTTCGCTTCAAATGGTTCATCATCGGTGATGGAAGAGATCTGAACAAGCTGCGGACCATGGCAAAGGAATATCAGGTGGAGCAGGAAATTATTTTTCTCGGAATGCGCGAAAATCCTGCGCCGTACGTAAAATCCTGCGACCTGTATCTCCAGCCGTCCCGTCACGAAGGCTATCCGATTACGATTGTAGAGGCGAGAAGCCTGCAGAAGGTCATCATCGCTTCCGATATTCCGTCCATGCGCGAGCAGATCCGAGATGGGGAAAACGGATATCTCTGTCCGCTGGATGTGATGCAGTTTGCCGATAAAATCCAGAAAGTGCTGGCAGATCAGGAAGGACGCGATGCGGTCAGAAAGAAGCTGCGGGAGGAACCCATTGATTTTTCAGCGGGATATGCGCAGATAGAAGCGTTTGCAAAAAAATAAAAGAGAAACAGCAAGAAAAAACGCCAGAACCGGCGATAAGATATTTCCGGTTCCGGCGTTTCTTTAGTCCTGGCGTCCCTGCTTGTTTTCATACATATACTTATCTGCTTTGTCAAACAGCATGCGGAGCGTACATTCGTTGTAATCGGTGGAAAGTGCCAAGCGGTGGGAATAGCTGATGCGGAACTGGGTTCCGTAGCTGTTGAACTGTTCGACTTCGTTCTGAAGCTCTGTGAGGATTTCTGTGATGCTTTCGCGGGTTGCATCATAGATGACCGCCATAATTCATCGCCGCCGTATCTTCCTACGAAATGCTTCGCGGGAATCGAGTTTCGCAGCAGCCGGGCAAAGTTCAGAATCAGCTGGTCGCCAATGGAGTGGCCGAGGCTGTCGTTGACGCGTTTCAGGTTGTTCATGTCAAAGACGATACAGGCGGTAGGAGTTTTGATGAATTCCACATTGTGGAACAGCTCTTCGCACTTGCTCTTGTTCGGCAGTCCCGTGTGAAGGTCGATGTAGGCTTTCTGTTCCAGCTGGCGGTTGGCACGGGAAACTTTGACTGCGGCAACCGTTTCATCTGCCATCTGGAAATACGTCTCTCTCATGTCTACCAGACCCGCCGTTCCGTTTTCTCCGGATCCGACCTTCTGAATTTCATTTTTCAGTTTATCCCAGCAGGCAATCTGGACATCCAGTTTTTTCTGATAATCCTTGTCGGAAAGACTCACGAGATCGTAGTGGCCATCCTCGTATTTCAGTCCGCTTAAGATATCGTCCAGGTCTATCTCAAATCCGGAAAGATCCCAGACTTCAATACTCTTTTTTTCCTTCCTGAAGCTCCTTTTTCTCCCCTCGTCCCGCTGAAACATGCTTTCCGCATCCTGAAACAGAAGCCTTCTTTCATCTTTCAGACGGATTACCGTTTCTAAACCGCATTCTTTCAAAGTATTGATAAACGGGGCATTCAGGTACAGCGCATCCGCCACAATCACATCTGCGAAATGACCATGCCTTTTCTTTAAATGCCGGATGAGCCTTTTCGCTCCTGTCAGTTCCCCTTCATCTTTTTCTGAACCATCTCTGGGTTTCAGCATTTCCTGCCCAAAGATCACATGCGGCGATTTTCCTACCGTCATACATACCACACTTCGATGAAAGTATTTTGTCTTCCCCGTCCCGTTCTTCCGGCTCAGGCAGTCTGTACAGGACTTTTTTGTACTGCTGAATAATTCCATCCCATCAATACCTGCCGCAACATATCCGCCTATGGTTCCTTCCCGAAATACGCGGTTGCGTTTCAGAACATCAATCGTCTGCGCGTGAATTTCCTCGATTTCTTTTGGATCAATCCGGGAAAGAAGATCCCTGACTGCATCAACTTTTGGGATTTTTCCACGGATACAGTTTTTCAGTTGTTTCTCCATGCTTTCCGGCGCTGAAAAAATGGTGTGAAAACTTTCATACTGAAGCATCAGGAAAATCAGCACTGGCATAACGATATTAAACAACGGGATGGATTTTCTTTTTCTTTCATCGGATAAACCCTTGATTTTTTGTGGAATTTTGTATACACTTTTCATATAAGTTAGCAGTTTCTTCAATGCTAATTTTTCATTAAGGACACCTTCTTTCGTATGTTTGTGGGGTAACATAATTATACAATAAAAGGTGTCCTTTTTGAGTGTTTATCCGGACTGCGGCACAGATGGCCCGGGCATTTGGTGCTAATTTTACAGCACTGTATGTGCAGACCGCGGAACCGGCAGAGAAAACGCCGGAGGATCAGGCAAGGCTGCAGAAGCATATCCGCCTGGCAGAACAGAGCGGGGCGGAGATTGTAACGACGCACAGCGAGGACATTGCCCTGCAGATTGCAGAATATGCGAGAATTTCCGAAGTAACGCGGATTGTCATTGGAAAAAGCATGATGGATCAGGGATTTTTTCGAAAGAGAAGGGGATGGACCGAACGGCTGACCGATCTGGTGCCGGATTTGGAAATCCATATCATTCCGGATTCCAATATCATTACCATATATCTGGTCGGCGTTATGATGACATCCATTCTGACCAGCGGTTATACCTGCAGCGTAATCAGTTCTGTGATCAGTGTAGTGCTGTTTAACTACTTCCTGACAGAACCTTCTTTTCAATACCAGCCAGCTTCTGCAGAAGGCAGAGGATGCGTCGGAGATTTTTGATATTACAGCGACAAAGCTTGTAAAACTGCTGGGAAGGGATCTGACGGCCGCACCGGCAGGGGCACAGGAGAGCAGAATTGTCCGCGGAACACTTTACAGCGCGCAGACAGGAGGAAAGACGGAAAAAATCTTTGACCCAAGGGAACAGGAAATCATTCAGTGGGTTCTCGACAGCCAGAAAAGAGGAGAAAAATATCTGGATCGCGGTGGAGGACAACGGCCCCGGGATTCCAAAAGAGTCCAGAGAGCATGTGTTTGAGATGTTCTATTCCGGGAAAAATAAAGTAAGCGACAGCCGCAGAAGCCTTGGCCTTGGACGGGCACTCTGCCGTTCGATTGTAAATGCGCACGGCGGGGAGATAGCACTTTATGACTGCGATCCACAGGGCTGCTGCTTTTGATTTAACCTGCCGCTCAGCGAGGTGAATTTGAATGAATAAGACATTAATTCTGGTTGTGGAAGATGATACGCCGGTTCACAACCTGATTACTACGACGTTAAAAACACACGATTATAAGTATATTTCTGCAAAGAACGGTGCGGGTGCCATTATGGAGGCATCCACACATAATCCCGACATTGTTCTGCTCGACCTTGGCCTGCCGGATATTGATGGCGTAGAGGTGATTGAAAAGATTCGAAGCTGGTCGAATATGCCGATTATCGTAATCAGTGCAAGAAGTGAGGACAGCGATAAAATCGAGGCATTGGACGCAGGAGCGGATGATTATCTGACGAAACCGTTTTCTGTGGAGGAACTGCTGGCCCGCCTTCGAGTCACACAGCGCCGTCTGTCCCAGATGCAGGCAGAAAATGGAGTCCAGTCGGCTGTCTTTGAAAATGGCGCACTGCGGATCGAGTACGCAGCGGGGTGCGCATATCTTGACGGAGAGGAACTTCATCTGACCCCAATCGAATACAAGCTGCTCTGCCTGCTGTCGCAGAATGCAGGGAAGGTGCTGACGCATACGTTTATCACACAGAAAATCTGGGGAAGCAGCTGGGAGAATGATATCGCTTCCCTCCGTGTTTTCATGGCGACGCTTCGGAAAAAGCTGGAAAAGAACGGAGAGCAGACGCAGTATATTCAGACGCATATCGGGGTTGGCTACCGGATGCTGAAGGTAGAGTAAAAGAAGAAAAAATTTGACTTTACAGGCCTAAAATGATAGCATAAAGGACAGAGAACGCAGTTTTGGGAGGACGAAAAAACGGATGATGAAAAACCTCGAAGTACTGGAGGAAATAAAAAAACAGGGAAAAAACCTGATTGGGACAAAACGGGATGAATTTGTAAAGCAGAATCTTTTATCGGATGAGTTTATTGAGATGATGCAGAAGAACAAAAAGCCGTTCGATCTTCTGATGTCGTATTATCAGTGCGCCATTATGGAAATCGAGACAAAGTTCCGGGTGCTGAATCAGGAATACTCGCTTTCCTATGACCAGAACCCGATCGAAGGAATCAAAACAAGGGTCAAATCGTATGAGAGCATTATGCGGAAAATCCGCGTGAAAGACATCCCGGTCACACTGGAGTCTATCGAGGAAAATATCCGCGATATCGCCGGTGTGCGCGTGATCTGTTCTTTTCCAAGCGATATTTATAAGCTGGCAGACAGTTTTCTGAAACAGGATGACATTACGCTGATTGAGCGGAAGGACTATATTCAGCATCCGAAGGAGAGCGGCTACCGCAGTCTTCATCTGATCGTTCAGGTGCCGATCTTTTTACAGGATACAAAGAAACTGGTTTACGTGGAAGTACAGTTCCGTACGATCGCGATGGATTTCTGGGCGAGTCTGGAGCACAAGATGCGCTACAAGAAAAATATTCCCGAAAATCATGTCAAATATCTGCAGGATGAACTCTACGACTGCGCAAGACAGAGCGCGGAGCTGGATAACCGTATGCAGAATATCCGGAATCTGATTGCAGAGGAAGCAGAAGAGGAAGAGTGCGATACGCTTGCAATGCTGCCGATGAAATAGAGAACGGATTTGGGAGTTGGAGAAAAAGAGCATAAAAATACGCCGCAGGTCTAGTGATCAGATCTGCGGCGTATTTTTGCTCATGCTTCTTTCGAATAATGAATATGCTGCAATTTCCATTTCTCGTCCTCTTTGACGGCGACCTGTGTCTCGAGTCCGCGGATGCCGTACGAAGTGCCATCCTCACGGCGGATGCATTCGGTGTGGTAAGAGAAAAGGATGAGAGCTGTGTTTTCGTTGATCAGACGCGGTTCAATTTTATCTGTGCGGAACAGGATGGAAAAATCAAGCGAAGGTTCATAAGCGGCTTGCGCGGCTCGATTCGGTTAAAAAATCAGCTCCTGTTCCCGAAAGAGCGAATCAACGGCCTCTTCATACTCGGCAAGGCGATTTGCTTTTTTGATCTTTTTCAGATACTTCTGGGGATTCGTAAACGATGTTCCGAGGTAAATCCACAGTGCCTTTAATTTAAACAGCACATTTTTATCCCCGGAAATAACGCGCGCATAGCCGGCACAGAGATCTTCGCAGAATGCGCGCAGCAGCTCCTTATCTGCCGGAGCTAAATTTTCACTGCTGGCAGGATCTGTACTGCGCAGCATCCCGATCAACCAGGGGTTCTGCAGCACCCCGCGGCCGAGCATGACCTTTTCCGTCAAGGGAAAATCATGGCAGAGCTTCTGAAAATCAGCGGTTGAGAAAAGATCCCCATTGTAGCACAGCGAGTGGCGGCTCGTCTCATATGTTGTCCGATAACACTCCATGCGCGGCGTATATTTGTAGAAATCTTTCTGAATCCGCGGATGAATAATCAGCTCTTCCAGCGGATATTTGTCATAAATCGCAAGCAGCGTCTCCCACTCATCGGTGTCGGTTGTGCCAAGTCTTGTCTTGATGGAAATCCGGCAGTCGCAGGACGAAAAGATTTCATCGAGAAATGCATCGAGTGTATGCGGCCACGCAAGCAATCCGGAGCCGCGCCGCTTGGCGACAACCGTGCCGGACGGACAGCCAAGGTTCAGATTGACGGTATCGTAGCCGTACTCCTTCAGTTCTTTTGTCAGAGAAAGAAAGTCCTCCGCCTGGTTTGTGAGAATCTGCGGGATCACCGTCATCCCTTCGTTATGCTCCGGGAGAATGTCATTGCGCTCGCGGGAGCTCATCTTTTTATTTGTAATAAATGGCGTGAAATAACGGTCAGCCGCCGGAAAATATTTGTGGTAGGCGCTCCGGTACACATATCCGGTCAGCCCTTCCATCGGGGCGAGATAAAATTGCATGATGATAAAATCCTTTCAAAAAAATCGGTTTTCCAATACGAAAAGTGTATCATAAAACTGCCGGAAGGGACAGAAAAAAATGAAAGTAAAATAATATCTACTAAACAAGTAAGAGGTTAAAAGAAGAAGCCGGTGCGACGTCTGTTTTACAATGTGTGATGAGATGTAGAAAAAATCCGATACAGAATCTTTTTTTGAGGGGTCCTCAAAGATTTCTGTACCGGATTTTTCTAATTCTGCATATGAATCTGCTCGCCCGTCACCGGCGCAAAGCAGCGAAGCGTTTCGCCATCGAGATTCTCGCGGTGCATATCAACCGCAGAAATCTGATGATTGTCATACGTCGTATAATAGTAAATTCCCTGCGTCGCATTGCAGCAGGAAGTATAGAGCGTGATCTCATACTTTCCGTCCGCCACCTCGCAGCATCCTCTCTGCTGGTCGACAGAATTTAAAATATGGAAAAACTGGCTGACACTCTCCGTTTCGCTGTTTCCCGAGATCGAGTTCTGCTTTACAAACGCCACGCGTGCAAAGCGGGAAGCAGACGAGAGGTCGCCCGGCAGTCCAAGACCGCCCATGCCACGGCTGTACGTAGAAAGATCGAGCTGGTTGGAAAACGTGTTGGCCGGCTGTTTTGGTGACAGATGCAGGTAATTGTTCAGTGAGAACATCTGCATTGGAAACGGCGGATTGTTTGTCAGAACGCCGACCGGATTGTCGTAGACATGCAGACCGTCCGCCGTGGATTCCACGGTGATGGCACCCGATGCATCTGCGATGATCCAGTGAAGCTGTGCGAGCGGAAGATTCTTTTTAAAAGGTGTGCTGATGAGATTGATACGGGAGAGGGATTCTTTTGCTTCCGCAAGCGAAGCACATGTACCGAGAATCCACGGGATCAGCTCGAACTGCGCGATATTGTCTTTCTCCGGTTTCGGATCGAAATAAACGGCATTTCCTACAAAATTAAGGCCGGCGATACCAAGCCCTTTTTCATTGAACGCCTCATAATAGAGCGGGTAATCATCCATCACACACGCCATGCCGATCATTGCATAGTGATGGGAAAGGGACGGCATATGAAGAAAGGAAAACGGGTAATTGCGAGGTGTGACGGTGATCTGGTCGCCATAGGAAAATTCATAATCGAGTGTGCGGCCCATATAAAAGTCGCGTGTTTGATAGGTTGCTGCTGTACACATAGAAAAACTCCTTTCGATGGATGATTTGTCATTGCTGTAAGGTATCATAGCACAGAAGCGGAGGAACGAACAGGAGAAAAATATGAAAAAAGTATAAAAAAGAATCCTGCCAGGCAGGATTCTTCAGATCAGTCATAGATTTTGTGATTTGAAACATTCACCGGGCAGGAAGAGGTGGATTTAAGCATGATATTTCCGGAAGTGTTCTATGACAGCAACGGATTCTGCACTGACAGGTTTCGGAACAGCGGACGGTTTTGCAAGAAAATAGCCCTGCAGGAGATCAACATCCAGTTCCAGTACCTTCAAAAGTTCAGCTGGAGTTTCCAGACCCTCGGCAATGATTTTCATGCCTCTTTGATGTGCATAGGAAACAATATTTTCTACGATCTGCTGCTTGTCCGGATCGGAGTCGATATCGCGGATGATGGAAAGATCCAGCTTGATATACGCCGGTGCAAGCTCCAGAAGCGTTTTTTCATTGCTGTAGCCGCTGCCGTAGTCATCCAGGGCAAATACACCGGAAAATCCCGGCATCTCACGTTTTTTCAACAGAGCTGTAAGATCCGGTGAATCCTCCTCTGTGATCTCGATGACAATCCGATCCTGAAGAAAGCTGTATTGTTCGACGTAAGCCACTGACTCATCGTGATTCATGTATTGGCTTGCAATCGAATTGACAAAGAGAAGCTCATCACCGCGTATCTGATGGGTGGAGAGGAATGTGGCATAGGATTTTGCAGAGAGAAACATAGTCAGACGTTCTATTTCATGCAGGCACTCTTCCTCGTGAGCCAGCTGCAGGATCTGATCCGGACGAGTAAGTGCCGGGAGATTTCCGCGCATCAGCGCCTCGTAGGCGTAGATACTGCCGTCCGCAGCGGAAACAATTGGCTGGAAGTAATACGTAAACAGCTCTTCATTCAACATTTTATGGAACAGGCGGCGCATCTCGGTTTCCTTTGCGTTTTTTGTAAAAAGCTCCGGATCGAATTCGGTAATGTACCCTTTTTCTGCTTTCTTTACCTGGTACATTGCGAAATCCGCATATTTTTTCAGCGTAGACAGATCTGTACTGTTTTCCGGATACCAGGAAACTCCGCCGGAAAGGCGAAGGGGCAGTTTACGACCACTTGGCAGCTCCAGGGCTGTATTTGAAACCGCAAGGGAAAGATTCTGCAGAAGTGCTCGAATTTCTTCCTGCGATTGGTAGCCGTAGAACAGAAGATTAAATTCATCGCCGGAAATACGGGCACAGAGCGTTTTAGCCGGCACAGAGGAGATAAAACACTGTCCTGCCTGCCGGATATAGGCATCGCCCCAGTCGTGGCCGAAGGTGTCGTTGGTGCGTTTTAGATTGTCAAGGTCGATCATCAGAAGGGCAGCGTGACCGAGAACTTCCGAATGCTCAAAAAGAGCTTCACTTTCCCGTTGAAACGCGCGTCGATTGTAGAGACCGGTCAATGCATCGTAATCACGCTCGTGCTCTATGCGCTGCCGTTCCAGCATAACGGAGGTAAAATCTTCGACAAGTCCGATCTGCGCATAGCCCTCGCGGGAGGTCTCCATACGGATGTAGCGGATTGTTCCGTCAGAAAATGAAATTTCATACACCTTAGAATGCCCGACCCATACGGTATGAGAATGTGTCTGGTCAAATTCACGCAGCATCTGCTGGAAATACCGGGTGGAAAGCCCGGAGACATCTTCAGATGGAAGGTTGAGCATGGGAAAAAAGTTCTTTGTGACATAGACCGTGTTGAGATCAAAACGCATCTCATAGCCACCCAGTTCAATACTTGCCATTTCCATGATACGCAGGAATTTTGTGGAGGTTGTCAGAATAATGTGGATACTGCCGTCATCGGAAAAGTCATCTTCTTCCAGGTAATTGGGAAGATAGGCAGCCTTTTCTTTCTCTGTAAGATAAGGGGAAAGATCAACGACCTGTCCCATCTGCTCAAGCGTATAGGCGGTATCGGCGTAGGCGGAAAAAATATTTGGCATGGCAAGGGCACCAATCCTTCCTTTGGCGGCATCGAGAACATTTTTTCCCAGGTCATTGATGCTGCCCTGACTGGAGGCTTCGACCGTAATATGCTCTTTTTTTCCGATCGTTGTATTGAATTCCTCAACAAGACGTTCAAAGGAAGCTAACTGATCTCCGTTGTAATACGTCCATACGGTCAGCGTAACGGGTTTGTCGGAGGCGCGGCATCCGCCAAGAAGCGATACAGCGAGAACAGAACTCAAAAGAAAGGTTGTGACTTGATTTGAAAGAATTATAACATAAAGGAACAGGAGCCGCAATCGAAATTAAGCCGTGGAACAGAAAAGTTGTTACAGTTCACTGGTTCCCAGCGAACTGTAACATTCGCAGCCCTCATTTAAAGTTTTGCTTCGCAAAAGGAGGGCTGCTCACGCCTGAATCACTTTCTTACGCAGCGAAACAGCAAGTGTTTCACTGCTGAGTGAACAGTAACGAAAAGTTACCTGTTGTTTGCCGGGTACCGGTGAAGTGTAATGCAGCAGGAAAGAATCCGGTAAAGGAAAAAAGCTCCGCCGGAAAAAAAGGTGGTATTTCCGGTGGAGCTCTGTGAAAAAAGTGATCAGAATTTTACTGATGATAATAAGAGAGGAAGTCGGTGATCTTTTCAACCGCATCCTTTAAAACTTCAATTCGCGGCAGGTAAACAACGCGGAAGTGATCCGGCTGTCCCCAGTTGAAGCCGCCGCCGTGGACGATCAGAAGTTTTTTGTCGCGCAGCAGATCGAGAGCAAATTTTTCGTCGTTTGTGATATTGAACTTTTTCGTGTCAATTTTCGGGAACATGTAGAACGCAGCTTTTGGTTTGACTGCGGTGATACCCGGAATATCGCAGAATGCCTTGTAAACGTATTCGCGCTGCTCGTAAATCCGTCCGCCCGGAATGATGTAGTCGTTGACACTCTGGTGGCCGCCAAGAGCGGTCTGGACAACGGACTGTGCCGGAACATTGGAGCAGAGACGCATGTTGGAGAGCATTTTGAGCCCTTCAATATAGTCCTTTGCGATAGCTTTATTTCCACTTAAGATCATCCAGCCGATACGGAAGCCTGCGATCATGTGCGATTTGGAAAGACCACTGAAGGTGACACAGAACAGATCCGGTGCGAGGGATGCAATAGAAACATGCTCGAGACCGTCCATGACGAGCCGGTCATAAATTTCATCGGAAAAGATGATCAGCTGATGTTCTCTGGCAAGCTCGACAATCTGCTGCAGTACCTCTTTCGGATAGAGTGCACCGGTCGGGTTATTCGGATTGATGATAACAATCGCTTTTGTGCGGTCGGTGATCTTCTTTCGCATATCATCGATGTCCGGATACCATTCGGACTGTTCGTCGCAGATGTAGTGGACGGCTTTTCCGCCGGCCAGCGTTGCGCAGGCAGTCCAGAGAGGGTAATCCGGGGATGGGATGAGGATTTCATCCCCGTCATCCAGAAGAGCGGACATACAGAGGTTGATCAGCTCACTGACGCCGTTTCCTGTATAAATATCATCAATAGAAACATTTGGCAGTTTCTTTAACTGTGCGTATTGCATGATTGCTTTTCTTGCGGAGAAAAGTCCCTGGGAAGGAGAGTAGCCCTCACAGTCGGTAAGCTGATGACTCATGTCGTAGATGACCTCATCCGGGGTACGGAAACCAAAAGGAGCCGGATTTCCAATGTTCAGCTTCAGAACCTGCGTGCCGCACGCTTCCATGCGGTTGGCTTCTTCTACGACAGGTCCGCGGACATCATATAAGACATTGTCGAGTTTTGATGATTTTTTAAATTCTCGCATAGGGGAACCTCCTGTTTTTTTCTGGGAAAGAGAAGCAGCAGATGGATCAGAACAAGATTCTGTCGAATCAGAAACCGTATCTGCCGTATAGTTTACTGTGGAATCTTTTGCAAGCAGCCAGTCGGGATCGACCTGGAGCACATCGGCCAGAAAGTGAAGAATGTCGGAGCGCGGAACCGTTTTTCCGCTGACATACTGGCTGACATGGCTTTTTCCAAGCTTCACACCGCGCCGCTGGGCCGCTCGGATCAAATCGACCTGCTTGAACTGTTTCGCCTGCATGGCCAGTTTCAGACGGTCGGAAAAGGTTTCATTTGTCATAGAAAATCTCCTTAAGATAGAATACAAAATAAAAAAAAGTTCAAAACTGTGCTTATTGTAGCATGGACAAGAAAAAAGTTCAATAGAAAAACTGAAAATTGTAAAAATGTTGAAAAGTTCAAAATTAAAGCGAAACAAGTTCAATTATAATATTGTCTATTCTGTACAGGTAAAGCGTTAAACCTTGCGCATTTTGCAAATTGACAAACGATGAGATTTCGGTAGAATAAAAAAATAGGATGTTATGCGTTTCTGTTGGGATCCGCCAACAGAAACGAGAGTACATTGGGAGAAAAAGGGAGGAAAATGTATGGGGGAAGGTCATAAAAAATTGAATATTTCCGACTGTATGGGACTTGCGATCGGACAGATCATCGGTTCAGGCATCATGGTATTGACAGGAATCGTCATCGGTCTGACAGGACACGGCATTGCCGCAGCGTTTATTTTAGGTGCCGTGCTTGCCATTATCACCTGTGTACCGTTCATCATCCTGACGTCCGCAATCCCGTCATCAGGCGCCGGCTTTACTTACATCCGACGATTGATGGGTGAAAAAGCCGGCTTTATGTACATTGCGATGTTTGTCTTAAGCCAGGTTCTGATCGCAACGTACGCGAAAGGCTTTGCAAGCTATTTCTGCTCGATTTTTCCGCAGTTTGGCGAGTCGGCTGTCGCAATGGCAGCACTTGTAATCTGTACCGCTGTCAATCTCATCGGACTGAAATCGAGCGCACTGGTGCAAAAGGGCATGGTTGTGCTGCTGCTTTTAAGCCTGTTCTTATTTATTGTATTCGGGTTGCCCAAAGTAAGCTGGGATGCCCTGACACCGACGGTATCCAACCTGATGCCGAACGGTCCGAAGAACTTTTTCACAGGCGTGGCACTTTTGAGTTTTGCGTGCGGAGGCGCAAAATTCGTTGCGGAGAACGGAGACGATATTGTGGAGCCGTCCCGCACGATTCCAAAGGTTATCGTGCTTTCCACGAGTATCGTTGCTGTATTCTATGTGCTGATCGGTATCGTGGCAGGCGGCGTGCTTCCGGTCGAAACGGTTGCATTTCAGAATCTGACGCTTGTCGCACAGGAGATTTTTCCAACCTGGATGTACCTGTTTTTCGTGTTCGGTGGTGCCGTATTTGCGCTGCTTACCACCCTGAACGGAACCTTGAGCTGGGTGACAAGAGGACTGCAGGCTGCCGCAAAACAGGGCTGGCTGCCGGAAAAAACCGCGGAGGAGAATAAAAACGGTGTTCCGGTGATCCTTCTGATGGTCTTTTTCCTGATGGGCGCTATTCCGATTCTTACGGGAATGGATCTGACATTGATTTCAAACATGGGTGTCGGAACCGATATGGTGACGGAATTTATGGTACTCCTGGCCTGCTGGCGTCTGCCGGATATCTTCCCGGAAGAGTATCAGAAATCTGCGTTTTGTATGAAAAAGCGGACACTTCACATTCTGCTGTTTTTCATCGGCATTCTGATGATCGGAACCTCGTATGTCAATCTGTCGGATCTTACGGTTCCCGCGGCGATCGCATGCGGCATCTATATTCTGGTGATGTTTGTTTACACGCAGGTCCGATACCCGTATGTGAAGGCAAAACAGGAAAAGAAAGAAGACAAATAAAGAAGAGAAATGGAGAAGAAACATGAGGGCAACAACAAAAGAGCAGGGCTTTTACAGCCAGATTTTTAAGCTGGTTCTGCCGATTGTGATTCAGAATCTTTTAAGCGCGGCAGTCAACTCTGCCGATGTCGTGATGCTGAACTACGTGGGACAGTCCGCTATTTCCGCGGTATCCCTGGCATCCAACTATGCAAATGTATTATTTATGGTTTATTACGGACTGGGAACAGGAGCAACACTTCTGTGTGCCCAGTACTTTGGAAAAGGCAATATGCGAGCAATTCAGACTGTCGAGGGAATCGCACTTCGATTCTCCGTCATCATCTCCGTCGTTGTGGCAGGAATTGCTTTTACCATGCCACAGATGATGATGCGTCTGTTTACAGATAATGCGGAACTGATCCGGATCGGTGCTTCGTATCTGCGCGTCATGGGTGTGACCTACCTGTGCTGGGGCATTACGGAGATCTATCTTGCGGTGCTTCGAAGCCTCGGCCGTGTGACGATCAGCATGGCGATGAATATGATGGCATTCGCACTGAACGTATTTTTCAACGCATGCTTCATTTTTGGTCTCTTCGGATTTCCGAAGCTTGGAGCAACCGGCGTTGCAATCGCAACGGCGATGTCGCGTGTCATTGAACTGATCGGCTGCGTGATTGTATCAATTATGAGTAAGGATATCAAGCTCGATCTGCGGTACATGTTCATCCGCAACAAGCTGCTGTTTTCCGATTTTGTGAAGCTGTCACTTCCGGCGCTTGGAAATGATCTTTCCTGGGGCGTTGCATTTTCGATGTATTCTGTGATCCTGGGCCATCTGGGAAGCGATGCGGTAGCGGCAAACTCGCTCGTTGTCGTTGTAAGAAATATCGGAACCGTGCTGTGCTTTGGTGTGGCAAGTGCAGGCGGTATTCTGCTTGGAAATGTTATGGGAGAAGGAAATCTGGAAAAGGCGAAGGAATATGCATCGAAACTGCTGAAGCTGACGGTTGTTACCGGAGCTGTGGGCGGACTGGTTGTACTGGGTATCACGCCGTTTGTACTGAAGTTTGCTTCTTTAAATGAGACCGCGATGCATTATCTGAAATATATGCTGCTGATTAACACCTATTATATTATGGGGACTGCCGTCAACACAACGCTGATTGCCGGAGTATTCCGTGCCGGAGGTGACACAAAGTTCGGACTGGTCTGCGATACGATTGATATGTGGTGCTACGCGGTGCCGCTTGGATTTATTGCAGCGTTTGTCTTCAAGCTTCCTGTCCTTGTGGTTTATTTCCTGCTGTGTACAGACGAGTTTGTAAAATGGCCGTGGGTTCTGAAACGGTATAAGAGCGGACTGTGGGCAAAAAACATTACGCGGGATCACCTGTTTGAGGATGAAGAAAAAGAATAGATGATATAGAAAAAAGACATCTGCAGGGATGAAAAATCACTTCGCCAGATGTCTTTTTCAAACACGCTCTAACTGTGCTGCAAGAGTCAAAGAAACAACAGCGGAAAGTCAGAATGGTTATAGCATAACGGATCGGAAACTGGTATGATCAGACCGTAAAAGGATAGTGCAAAAGTTTTAAAGAACGGTATATCCTTTGCTCTTTAAGCTTGCTTCTGTCTCGTACACATCCGGTACATGGAACACCATGATCGGGCAGCCGGACTCACGGTTGAAGGAGAGATAGATATAGTCGATGCTGATATTTGTCTCAAGCAGTGTTTTCAGAAGGGAATTTAAGTTGCCCGGCTGATCGACGACTTCAACACCGAGTACATCCGTCTGGCGTGTCATGTAACCGGCAGCCTGAAGCGCCTGCTCTGCTTTATCCGGATCGGAAACGACCATGCGGACAATGCCGTACTCTGCGCTGTCGTTGTTGACAGAACCTAAAATATTGACGTCGTTTTCAAACAGAATCTGTGTGATCTGCTGCATCGTGCCTTTTTTATTTTCTGCGAAAATAGAAAGTTGTTTTAACATAATGGGGGCCTCCTAAAATTGATCTCTGATTCCATTATACTGCCAAAATCAAACGCGTCAACGAATTTTGTAAAAGAAGACGAAAAAAAGGTAAAAAAGCGTATCGTTTACAGAAAATCAATAGAATAAAAGCATCAATATAAAGAAATAAAAAAAGAAATCAATGAGCGAAAAAAAGACAGAAAAGTCGGATAATAAGAGAAAATGCACAAAATACAAATAAAATATGAGAAAACGGGTGAAAAAACTTTTGCATAATGACGAAAAATGCGCTACAATATAAGCGCTATATGTGAATTTATTATTGGGAGGTATTAGAATTATGGCAACATTTTATGCATCAAAAACAGGAGAAGTATCTGCTAGAGAAAAAGAACATTCCGCGCTGGTACGTGAACTGGCCGGTGAGTGCATGACACTTCTTGAAAACGACGGAACCCTGCCGCTTGCCGGTGCAGGAAAAGTCGCAGTTTATGGTAACGGCGTCCGCCACACGGTAAAAGGGGGTACCGGTTCCGGAGACGTTAACACAAGAACGGTTGTTACGATCGAACAGGGCTTAAAAGAGGCCGGCTTTGAAATTCTGACTGGTAAATGGCTCGATGAATATGACAAAGTGCTTGCAGATGCGCAGGCTGCATATCAGGCAGAGCTGGCAAAAAAAGCAGAGGAGCTTCACGTTCCGATTTTTGCTGTTATGTTCTCGGAAGTATTTGCACAGCCTGATGTGCCGGTAATTACCGAAAAAGAGGACACCGATACCGCTATCTATGTTCTGTCAAGAAACTCCGGTGAAGGTGCAGACCGCTATAACAGAGCATGCGATTATCTGCTCGGCGAAAACGAGCTCGCTGACATTGCCTATCTGGCAGAGCATTATGAGAAAACAGTTTTAATTTTGAATATTGCGAACCTTGTAGACACCACAGAGTTAAAGAAAATCAAAGGACTGAATGCAATTCTTCTTGCAGGACAGGCCGGAAATGCAACCGGAAACATCGTTGCAGACGTTGTTCTCGGAAAGAGCATCCCATCCGGAAAGCTGACTGATACATGGGCTGCTTCCTATGAAGACTATCCGTCCTCAAAAAATTTCAGCCACAACAACGGTGACACCAACGATGAGTATTACAGCGACGGCATTTATGTCGGCTACCGTTATTTTGACACCTTCAACGTAACCCCGAACTACTGCTTCGGCTATGGCAAAGGTTATACTGATTTTGAGACGGAAGTAAGGGACGTGGAGGCAGATGCCAAGAACGTTACCGTTACCGCATCCGTAAAGAATATTGGTGATACATTCGCCGGAAAAGAAGTCGTACAGGTTTACTATTCCGCACCGGATGGCACGATTGAGAAACCGTATCAGGAGCTTGGCGGCTTCGGAAAATCCGATCTGCTCTCGCCGGGTGAGTCCCAGACGATTACCATTTCCTTCCCGACAAAATCTATGGCTTCCTACGATGAGAAAAAAGCAGCATGGGTACTCGAGGCAGGAACGTATTACATCCGTGTCGGCAACAGCTCCAGAACAACGAAAGTAGCAGCAGCCCTGAATCTCAAAGAGACCGTTGTTACGGTTCAGGGAAAGAATCTTTTCCCGGCAGATGACGCTCCACAGGAACTCTCCAAAGCAGGCGTAACACCATACAGCTATGAAGGTGAGGCAGAAGAAAAAGCAGCTGCAAAACAGATTGAGATTTGTAGTAAATGCATCAAGACAGAGACCGTTATCTACAGTGGAACACCGGAAGCATTCCCGGTTTATGAGGGAGAAAAGCTGACTGCGGCAGATGTAAAGAGCGGAAAAGCGACGTTAAAAGATCTCGTATCGCAGCTGACCGTAGAAGAGATGGCTGCCGTTTGCAATGGTACGGCAGACGGCCTCGGACAGGAAGGCTTTATCGGATCTTCTTCCGATATGGCGCCTGGAGCAGCGGGAGATACAACTTCCATTCTTCTGGAGGACAGAGGTATTTACAATACGATTCTTGCAGACGGTCCGGCCGGTCTTCGTCTGATTCCGCACTTTGTCGTTGATGCAGACGGAAAGATGGTATCCTCCGGAAATCCTCTGGAAGATGCGTTTAACAAAAATGAAATCGAAGTTCCGGAAGGCGGCACGGAGTATTTCCAGTACTGCACCGCAATCCCGGTAGCAGCGCTTCTTGCGCAATCGTGGAACATGGATCTGATCCGGAAATGTGGTGATATCGTCGGAAAAGAGATGGAAGAATTCCACATTTCTGTATGGCTGGCACCTGGCATGAACATTCACAGAAATCCGCTTTGCGGAAGAAATTTCGAGTACTACTCGGAAGATCCGCTGGTGGCAGGTATGTGCGCCGCAGCCGATACCAGAGGAATCCAGTCCCATGCCGGAATCGGAACCAGTATCAAGCACTTTGCAGCCAACAACCAGGAAGACAACCGTATGTACGTCAATGAGCACATCAGCGAGCGCGCAATGCGTGAAATCTATCTGAAGGGCTTTGAAATCGCAGTCAAGACAGCACAGCCGATGACGATCATGTCTTCCTACAACCTGGTAAACGGTGTACATACTGCCAACAGCCACGACCTTCTGACCGCAGCAGCAAGAGATGAGTGGGGCTTCGCAGGTTATGTCATGACCGACTGGGGAACCTCAGAGGACATGAGCGGATTGTTCGCTTACAAATATAACCTGAAATACGGACATTCCACTTCAAGAGAGTGTGTTCTTGCAGGAAACGATCTGCAGATGCCTGGCCAGCAAGGAAACCGTCAGGAAATTGTAGCATCTGTTGCAGACGGAACTCTGCCGCTTGGACAGCTTCAGACCTGTGCGTACCGTATTCTGAATGTTGTTCTGCAGTCCCTCGCCTATGATGACTGCAAACCATATGGTGATCAGTTCGATCTCGAAGAGGCAGTTACCGTTACAAAAGCATAAAAAATCAAAAAAACATAGAAGCAGCCCCGCAGACCTTTACCATAAGGCTTTGCGGGGCTGCTTTTTGTACGGTCAAAGGAGCAAGGCTGTGACTGCAAGAGATAAGCGATTTCCGCAATCTGCAAGCCCAGCTTGGTGGCATAAAATGTAAAAAGCTCACGAAAGAACTGTAAAACTGGAGAAAAATACAGAATAAAATCGGTAAAAAAATAAAAAATAGTGAAAAATGCACAAAAAGATTGTCCATAGAGCAAATAGTGTGTTATAATGAATGCATCTATTAAAACAGGGGGATAGATTATGGCAAAAGAAATGATAGCAATGCTTCTTGCCGGAGGTCAGGGATCTCGCCTTTATGCGCTGACCGAGAAGCTTGCAAAACCGGCAGTTCCATTTGGCGGAAAATATAGAATCATCGATTTCCCACTTTCTAACTGCGTAAATTCCGGAATTGATACCGTAGGTATTCTGACACAGTATCAGCCAATGGTGTTAAATGAGTACATAGGAAACGGCCAGCCGTGGGATCTGGACCGCCTCCATGGAGGTGTTCACGTGCTGCCTCCTTATCAGAAAGCCTCAGGTTCTGACTGGTATAAAGGAACTGCAAATGCCATCTACCAGAACATTCCATTCATCGAGAGCTACGATCCGGAGTACGTCATCATCCTTTCCGGAGACCAGATCTGCAAACAGGACTACAGCGATTTCCTCCGCTTCCATAAGGAAAAGGGCGCAGAATTCAGCGTTGCGGTTATGGAAGTGCCGTGGGAGGAGGCATCCCGTTTCGGACTTATGGTAGCAGATGAAAATGACAAAATCACCGAGTTCCAGGAAAAACCAAAACAGCCGAAATCCAATCTGGCATCCATGGGTATCTACATTTTCAACTGGGATATCCTGAAAAAATATCTGATTGAGGACGAGGCAGACCCGAATTCTTCGAACGATTTCGGAAACAACATCATCCCGAATCTTTTAAAAGACGGACGCAATATGTACGCTTATCATTTCAGCGGATACTGGAAAGATGTAGGAACCATCTCCTCTTTGTGGGAGGCAAATATGGAAATCCTCGATCCGGAACACAGCGGAATCAACCTGTTTGACAATAACTGGAAGATTTACAGCCGAAACAGCGGAAAAACAGGCCATAAGATCACCGAAACCGCTGTTGTGGAAAACTGTATGATCACCGATGGCTGCCGTATTGCAGGTCATGTCAAACATTCGATTCTGTTCTCCGGTGTAAAGGTTGCAGAGGGCGCAGAAGTAGAAGATGCCGTTATCATGGGAGGAACCGTGATCGAATCCGGAGCAGTCGTGAAACACTGTATCGTTGCGGAAAACGTTGTGATTGGCCAGAATGCCGTGGTAGGAGAAATGCCGCATGACGGTGAAAAAGGTGTTGCCACCATCGGATCCGGAATCCATATCGGTGAGCGTGCCAAAGTAGGACCAAATGCAATGGTAAATGCAAATGTAAAGGATGGTGAAGAAGAATGGTAAACGCAAATGCAGATGCACTGGGCATCATTTTCCCAAACAGTTATGATGAGCAGGTACCGGATCTGGTAAACGAGCGTCTGATGGCCTCCATTCCTTTTGCCAGCCGTTACCGCATGGTGGACTTTATTTTATCCAGCATGGTAAACTGCGGAATCGGAAATGTATCCATTATCGTCCGCAAAAATTACCATTCGCTGATGGATCATCTCGGCTCCGGACGTGAGTGGGATCTCGCCAGAAAAAAAGGCGGCTTAAACATTGTTCCGCCTTATTCCGAGAAGAAAATTCAGGTGTATTCCGGAAGAGTGGAAGCACTGGCAAATGTTCTCGATTTCCTGAAATGGCAGAAAGAAAAATATGTTGTTATGGCGGACACCAACATTGCCTGCAATTTTGATTTCAAAGAGATGCTGAATCAGCATATCGAAAGCGGCGCAGATGTTACTGCAGCTTATACCAAGCAGCCGATTCCGGAAGGCGTCAGAAGCTCTTACGAGAAAACCAATTATCTGCACTACACCTTCTCCATGGCAGGACAGAAGATCAGCAAGATCTTTGTAAACTCGGAGGAAAACGGAGTACAGAATGTATCGATGAATATCTACGTGATGGAGCGTCAGCTTCTGATCGACGAAATCAAAAAAGGCTTTGTCCTTGGAAATAAATTCTTTGAGCGTGATGTCCTGGCACCCCAAACTGAGAAGCTGAACATTCAGGGATATGAGTTTACCGGCTATCAGGCAAGAATTGATGATATGAAGAGCTATTTCGATGAGAACATGAAGCTTTTAAAAGATGAAAATCTGGATAGCCTCTTCTTGGGAAACCCGATCTATACTAAAGTCCGCGATGACAATCCGACCCGTTATATCAACGGATCAAAAGCGAAAAACGTGATGGTAGCAGACGGCTGTGTGATCGAAGGCGAAATCGAAAACAGCATTTTGTTCCGTGGTGTCAAGGTAGCCAAGGGAGCAAAAGTAAAGAACTGCATCCTGATGCAGGATACCGTGATTGAAGCAGGCGCTGAGATTGAGTACGTTGTTTCTGATAAATACGTTACGGTATCTGAGGGAAAACAGCTCAAAGGAACCGATTCCTTCCCGGTATTTATTGCGAAGGATCAGGTGGTATAAAGAAAAGAATAGAATGAAATAGAAATACCGACTGCCAATGTAGAATATATCAATATTGATGGGCAGTCGGTATTTTTTGGAAAAATTCAGAGAAAAATAGTAGATTGAGTAATGCATCTGTGATATGGTAATAAAACAAAACAGTGACAGCCTAAGGAAGGGAAGATTCTTACCATAAAAATTCCCGGTTGTACAGCTTATGGTTACAGTACAGTCTGTTTTTAGGCTTTCAGCGTTGGCAGCTGATACTGTTTTTTCAGTTCTTTGTACTCTGACTCAAACTCTTCTTCTTTCTTCAGCGCATGCAGATATTCGTGTGTATCAAACGATCCGCTGTGGATCTGGCTGACGCAGACGGCAATGTTGGAGCAGTGGTCGGAAATCCGTTCGAAGTCGGTCATCACATCGGAAAGGATAAAACCAAGCTCGATCGTGCATTTTCCACTCTGGAGCCGTTCGATGTGGTGATTCTTCAGTCTGGAATTCAGGCTGTCAATCACCTGCTCGAGCGGTTCCACTTCATTTGCTTTTTTCACATCTTCATTATTGAAAACGGAGAAGGTCAGGCTGACAATATCTTTGACTGCTTTTCCATAAACAGCAAGCTCTGCGGCTCCGTCAGCGGAGAACTGCAGGTTCTTGTCATGCATTTCTCTTGCAGCTTTCATGATGTTGACGGTGTGATCGGAAATTCGTTCGAAATCGCCGATGCAGTGCAGGATCATGGAAAGTGTCTGGCTGTCCTTCGGGGAAAGCTTTTCACTGGAAAGCTTCACCAGATATGTGCCGAGGGCATCTTCAAAATGATCCACCTTTTTCTCAAGAATATCTACATTTTCCGCATCCGCCTCGTTGTAGGAGGCCATCAGGTCAACAGAAGTAACAAGACCGGTTTCGGTCAGTTCTGCCATTTTTGCGGCTGCAACTTTACACTGCTGCAGAGCAAAAGCCGGGCTGTCGAGGAAACGGGTATCGAGCATCTGAACAGCTTCGTCTGCTTTTTCTTCCGGTCCGTCCGGAATGGTCAGTTTCGCAAGTTTGACCAGTCCGTCTGCAAACGGGAACAGGATCAGTGTTGCGAAAATATTGAAGCCGGAGTGAACGATTGCGATGCCGGCTGCATTTGCCGAGGTTTCCAGGAATGGAAAATGTACAAAGGCATTGATTCCATAGAAGAGAACCAGGAAAAGAACAGTACCGATGATATTAAAATAAAGGTGAACCATTGCGGTACGGCGTGCATTGCGGCTTGTACCGATGGAGGAGAGCAATGCGGTGATACATGTACCGATATTCTGTCCCATGATGATCGGGATCGCTACGGCGTAGCTGACGGAACCGGTTGCGCAGAGTGCCTGAAGAATACCGACAGAAGCAGAGGAACTCTGGATCGCGGCGGTCAGAATGGTTCCGGCAAGAACACCGAGCACCGGAATTGAGAATTTTACGAGAAGTCCCGTGAATTCCGGTACATCTGCGAGCGGTGATACAGCGCTGCTCATGGTGTGCATACCAAACATCAGAATGGAAAAACCGGTTAACAGAGTACCGACATTTTTCTTTTTATCGCTCTTTGCCAGCATCAGCATAAAAACGCCGATGATTGCAAGAATGGGGGAAAAGGACGACGGGTTCAGCATTTTAATGAATACATTGTCGCCCTGAATGCCGGTAAGACTTAAGATCCAGGAAGTGATGGTGGTACCGATGTTGGCGCCCATGATGATGCCGACTGCCTGGTTCAGCTTCATGATGCCGGAGTTTACGAATCCGACAACCATAACAGTAGTTGCAGAAGAGGACTGGATAACTGCGGTAACACCGGCACCTAAAAGAACTGCCATAATCCGCTTTGAGGTCAGCTTTTCCAGCAGGTATTCCAGTTTACCGCCGGAAAGTTTGGTCAGGCCATCGCCCATGGCACTCATGCCGTATAAGAACATGGCAAGGCCACCGACAAAGGATAACACTCCAAAAATGTCCATAATTTCTCCCTTTACGTAATTTTCTTTTTCTTTTCGTGGTTTTAACAATAGATACACGTTTTGCAGGTCTTACTCGAGAAAAAACCTACATTTAGAAGATAACACATCTAAAAACAGTTTTGTGTTAAATGTATGTAAAGTTTGTAAAACGGTCAAAACAACTCAAAATCCGGTGCGGCACTGTTTTGTGCCGGTACCGGATCGTTTCTCGATTCCTTTGCATCTAAAAGAAGCTGCTACTAGAGCGTGTCTGCAGATGCGGGTAGTTTGGCTGAATATGATTTTCATAAGAAATCTTTTAACTTTTCCATGTTGTATTCTTCAAATTTTCGCAGCTTATCCATCAGATCCCGGATTTTGGGATCCGCGTCCTCATACTGGCGGTACTTCTGGATTGCCTCGACGATGCCCATGCTGCTTCCGGTAATCAGCATGCTGGCAATGTGTGAGACGGACGGATCCGTCATAGTCTGCAGGTTTATCATAAAATACGTGCGTGCTTTTTCCATTATGCCAAGGCCTTTTTCATCGTAGCCGTGTTCATTCAGCAGCTCCTTTGCCGCTTGATGAAATTCCTCATAGCCCTGAAACTGGGTTTTCAGATGTTCTTTTAAGTCTTTGTCCTCAACGACTCCAATGAGCTGCCGGATCGTGTCGACACCCATCTGGGAGTTCTGGTAAATAAAGTTTAAAAGCTCTGCATCTCCACTCATCGTGCATCTTCCTTTCTTACTTTCTTTGGTGGTTTCATGAAAAAGTATTGCCGGAAATCGGGGCAAATATACCTGATTTGAATTGTAATTTTACCTGGAATCCATATTTCGGCAGCGACAGGAAAGGAGGCTGGCATTTGCTGACCACAAAAGATATGGTGCATTACGGGCCGGAGTCGGCGATTGGGATTCTGGGAGAAACGGGATCTGTCATCTGGGCAGATGGTCTCTTTTGAGAGAGTTATTCATTTGGGAACTTTTGCTTGCAGTTTTGCCGGAGTGTGGTAAAGTAGTAGAGGAGTTATATGAATTTCAGCGGGAGACAGAAAATCGGATCTGTCGTTCCGCGTTCAGAAAGAGGATAGAACATTATGCTGAAAAAAATTGGAAGAAATGATCCCTGCTGGTGCGGCAGCGGGAAGAAGTACAAAGACTGCCATCTGGCGCTGGATGAGAAAATCAATTCTTATAAATTAAAGGGATGGAAAATTCCGCCGAAGAAAATTATCAAAAGACCTGATCAGATCGATGGAATTCGTGAAAGCGGTCTTGTCAATATTGCAGTTCTGGATTATGTGGCCGAAAACATTCATGCAGGCATGAGTACGGAAGACATCGACCGTCTGGTCGCAGAAAAGACAAAAGAACTCGGCGGAATTGCAGCACCGCTGAATTATGAAGGATTTCCGAAGAGTGTGTGTACTTCCATCAACGATGCGGTATGCCATGGAATTCCGAATGAGGAGGAAATTCTGCAGGACGGAGACATCATCAACGTCGATGTTTCTACTATTTATAAGGGATATTTTTCCGACTCTTCCCGTATGTTTTGCATCGGTGAGGTAGACGATGTTTCAAAGAAGCTGGTGGAAGATACGTTAAAAGCCGTACAGCTTGGACTCTCCGAAGTACGTCCGTTTAACCGGCTTGGCAATGTCGGCGCGGTGATCAATGAATTTGCCCAGAGTCAGGGCTATAAAGTTGTCCGTGACATCGGTGGCCATGGCGTCGGTCTGGAGTTCCACGAGGATCCGTTCGTCAGCTATGTCACAAGACGAGATACCGGAATGCTGCTCGTACCGGGCATGGTATTCACCATTGAGCCTATGATCAATCTCGGAACCGATGAAATCTTCATCGACTCCGACAACGACTGGACTGTCTACACTGAGGACGGCGCACCGTCAGCCCAGTGGGAGGTTACGGTTGCGGTAACAGAAGATGGATATGAAATTCTGGCATATTAATTGACGCATAGAAATATGAAAGCTGTGTCTGTGGAAGAACTATTTTCCGGAGACACGGCTTTTTTCTAAAGAGAAAAGGGAGAAATACGATGCAGGATTTGGAATAGGAGATGAGCCGGTGCCGGGTCTGTCCGCGGAAGTGCGGAGCGGACCGGGAGCATGGAAAGACGGGATATTGTAAGGCGCCCTCCGGGGTTGCGGCGGCGCGGGCGGCGCTGCATTTCTGGGAGGAGCCGTGTATTTCCGGGACGACGGGGTCAGGGACGGTTTTCTTTTCCGGGTGTAATCTGCGGTGTGTTTACTGTCAGAACCATCATATTGCGGAGATGGAGAGCGGAAAAGTGATTTCGATCGGGCGGCTTTCGGATATTTTTCTGGAGCTGCAGGCACAGAATGCGAATAACATCAATCTCGTGACGCCGAGCCACTACGTGCTGCAGATCCGGGAAGCACTTCTTCTGGCGAAAGAGAAGGGACTTACCGTACCGATTGTCTATAACTGCGGTGGGTATGAGAGCGTGGAAGCCCTGCAGGCCCTTGATGGGCTGATCGATATTTACCTGACGGATTTTAAATATATGGTTCCCTCGCTTGCAAAAGCGTACTCGCGGGCAGAAGATTACCCGGAAACAGCAAAACGGGCGCTGGCGGAAATGGTGCGTCAGACGGGCAGGGCTGTATTCGATGAGAATGGTCTGATGAAAAAAGGTGTGATTGTGCGCCATTTATTGCTGCCCGGTGCTGTAAAAAATGCAAAAGCTGTGGTAAAATACGTCTATGAGACGTACGGCGATACCGTCTGGCTGAGCCTCATGAGCCAGTACACGCCGCTTCCGCAGGTGGAAAACATAAGTCCGCTGAACCGGAAAACGACAAAGCGGGAGTATGAGCGTCTGCTGGACTATACGTTTTCCCTCGGCGTCACCAACGCCTTTTTACAGGAAGGCCCGGTGGCTGAGGAGAGTTTCATTCCGGAGTTTGATGGAAGAGGAATCTGACGTTATAGTTCACTCGTGCAAAAAGGAGCTACGCAGCAGCAAAAAGCGCTGGAAGCGCGGTTTTGTGAATGCAAGCAAAACACATTTGTCTATGATTAGATATGACTAACTATATTGTTTTAAGGAGGAAAAACTTTTGAGCAACGCAGTTGTAACACTGAAAAAAGGAGAGGGCCGCGCCTTAAAGCAGGGCGGAGCCTGGATTTTTGATAATGAGATCGCTTCGATTTTAGGAGCATATGAAAACGGAGATATCGTACTGGTGCGTGACTTCGACGGATACCCGATGGGACGAGGTTTCATCAACGAGCATTCCAAAATCCGCATCCGTATGATGACAAGAAATATCGACCAGGAAATCGATGAAGCATTTTTGAGAAAAAGAGTGCAGGATGCCTGGGAATACCGCAAAAAAGTGACAGACACATCAAGCTGCCGCCTGATCTTTGGCGAGGCGGACTTCCTGCCGGGACTCGTAGTGGATAAATTCTCCGATGTGCTGGTCGTTCAGTCGCTGGCACTTGGTATCGACAAAATGAAAATGACGATCATCCGCCTGTTGGAGGAGGTTCTGGCAGCTGACGGGGTTAAGATCCGCGGCGTGTTTGAGCGAAGCGATGCAAAAGTGCGTGAGCAGGAGGGCATGGAGCGTGTGAAAGGATTTCTCTCCGAGCCGTTTGACACCAGCGTGGAAATCATCGAGAATGGTGTCCACTATCTCGTCGATGTCAAGGACGGCCAGAAAACTGGTTTCTTCCTGGATCAGAAATACAACCGTCTGGCTGTGCAGAAGCTCTGCAAGGACGCGAGAGTGCTCGACTGCTTTACCCATACCGGGTCGTTTGCACTGAATGCGGCATATGCAGGAGCAAAGGAAGTTATCGGCGTTGATGCATCAGAGCTCGGTGTAGAGCAGGCACGGAAAAACGCAGCCTTAAATGGTCTGGAAAACGTAGCATCTTTCGTGTGCGAGGATGTCTTTGAACTGTTGCCGCGTCTTGAAAAAGAGGGAGAAAAATTCGACGTCGTTATCCTTGACCCGCCGGCCTTCACAAAATCAAGAAACTCTATCAAAAACGCAATCAAGGGATATCGTGAAATCAATCTGCGCGGCATGAAACTGGTCAAAGACGGCGGCTATCTGTGCACCTGTTCGTGTTCCCACTTTATGGACTACGAACTCTTCACGAAAACCATCAACCAGGCGGCTCACAACGTCCACAAACGCCTTCGTCAGGTAGAATACCGCACTCAGGCCCCGGATCACCCAATTCTGTGGGCGGCGGATGAGTCCTATTACCTGAAGTTTTATAGCTTCCAGGTTGTGGATGAAAAATAGAAATTCTTCCTCTGCCGGAAGCGCCGAAACGGAAAAGCAAAGTGTAAGAAATGGGAGGAATTGCCATATGATAGAACCAACACCCCATGCACAAAAGAAAAAGCACTCCCGCCAGATGGCCACAAGCTGTGAGTCGTGCGGTAATTTTGTGTATGATGAGGATTATGAGTGCTACACCTGCGAGGTGGATCTCGATGAGGATGAGATGGCACGTTTTCTGCAGGATAAATTTTACAACTGTCCGTACTACCAGCTCGGCGACGAGTATCGGATTGTGCGGAAACAGATGTAGGCAGGCAATGCGTCCGGTATACAAAGCTGCGGCGTTTGCGATAAAATACATATATAAAAGAACAGGAGGATTTTTACCATGAACAACGAAGTATTAAATGCAATCAAAACAAGAAGAAGCATCCGCAAATACAAAGCGGAGCAGATTACCGATGAGCAGCTCGATGCAATTCTGGAGGCCGGAACGTATGCGGCAACCGGCATGGGAAAACAGTCGCCGGTGATTGTTGTGGTACAGAAACCGGAGCTGATTGCAAAGCTTTCGAGAATGAATGCGGCTGTTATGGGTACAACATCCGATCCGTTCTACGGCGCACCGACCGTTCTGATCGTGCTTGCTGACCCGGAGCGCGGAACTTATGTGGAGGACGGCTCTCTTGTCATGGGAAATCTGATGCTGGCAGCACATGCCGTTGGTGTGGATTCCTGCTGGATCCATCGTGCAAAAGAAGAGTTCGCGAGCCCGGAGGGAAAAGCCCTCTTAAAAGAGTGGGGACTTTCCGAAAATTATGTTGGAATCGGCCACTGCATCCTCGGCTATCGCGACTGTGAGTACCCAGAGGCAAAAGAAAGAAAATCAGATTATATTGTAAGAGTATAATCATCTGCGAAAACGGCTCCGGGAGCGGCTGTGCGTTGAAAACACCCGCCCGGAGTCCATATTTTTAACCGAATCAAGCAAGTAGCGAAGCGGATTGCGAATATCCGCTTTGCTAGAGACAACAGAGGAACAGCCATGTATCGAATTATGATTGTAGAAGATGATGAAGTCATCGCCCGCGCCGTGCAGCAGAGCCTGGTTTCCTGGGGCATGGATGCGTTCTGCGTACAGGATTTTTCCGGCGTTCTCGCCGAATTTGCCGTGAAAAATCCGCAATTAGTGCTGATGGACATTCATCTTCCCTTTTTTAACGGATTTCACTGGTGCAAGGAGATTCGAAAAGTCTCGAAAGTGCCGGTAATTTTTCTTTCTTCTGCATCGGACAACATGAACATCATTATGGCCGTTAATATGGGTGGCGATGACTTTATCGCGAAGCCGTTTGATTTAAGTGTCCTGACCGCCAAAGTCCAGGCGATGCTCCGCCGTACCTACGAATTTGCCGGAGAAACGAATTTCCTCGAGCACCGTGGTGCCATGCTCGATACGGGAAGTGGTGTGCTGAATTACCGGGGAAAGCGGATTGAGCTGACAAAAAATGAGTGGCGCATTCTGCAGTCCCTTCTCGAAAATAAAGGAAAAGCCGTCAGCCGCGATATGCTGATGATGCATCTGTGGGAGTCGGACAGCTTTATAGATGACAACACGCTGACCGTCAACGTCACGCGCCTGCGGAAAAAACTGGAGGAGGCAGGACTTACAGACTTTATCCAGACGAAAAAGGGTGTTGGCTACCTGATCGCATGACGGAAGCAGAACAGGAGAAAAAGGATGGAACAACAGAAGGAGGGAATCCGGCAGGAGTTTATGCTTCTTAACTGGTATTTGAAAGAGCATCTTGCATCGGCCGTGCGGATTGCCGCTTTTATAGGAGTATTTTCACTCCTCTGTTTTCTGCGCAATGTGCCGCAGGATGTCACCGTTTATATGATCGTGCTGATGGCTGCTGTCGGAGCCGCAGGTTTTTGCTTTCATTATGGGAAGTACCGGAAACATCATCTGGTCTTAGCACTCCTTGCCGCCGAACCGCAGGGCAAAACAGAAGCGCTTCCGGAGGCGGACGGGCTTCTGGCGCGGGATTACCAGCAGATCATCGCATCCTACGAGCGGCAGTTTCAGGAAGAACAGATTAAGATGGAGCAGAAATACCGCGATATGATGGAGTATTACACGATGTGGACCCATCAGATCAAAACGCCGATTGCGGCAATGCGGCTGCTTCTGCAGGAGGAGGATACGCCGCTTTCGCGTGAAATGCAGAGCGAACTTTTCCAGACGGAGCAGTATGTGCAGATGGCGCTGCAGTACCTGCGCATGGAAAAAATGACATCGGATCTTGTCTTTGCAAGGTGCGATTTGGATGCGCTGATCCGCCAGGCTGTGCGGAAATATGCTCCGCTTTTTATCCGCCGGAAAATTATCCTTTCCTACGAGCCGGTGCACTGCGAGGTGCTGACAGATGAAAAATGGCTCGTTTTTGTGCTGGAGCAGATTCTGTCAAATGCGCTGAAATACACGAAAAGTGGCAGCATTCACATCTATCTGTTACCGGATGCACCAAAAACGCTGGTGATTGAGGACACCGGCATCGGCATTGCGCCGGAGGATCTGCCGCGGATTTTCGAAAAAGGCTACACGGGCTGCAACGGCCGCGCAGACAAGCGGTCAACGGGCATCGGACTGTATCTGTGCCGCCAGATCATGGAGAAACTTTCGCATACCATCCGCATCGAGTCGGAGATGGGAGCGGGAACAAAGGTGTATCTTGGGCTGGATACCGTATCCCTGTAGTACATAGAGAGCTTCGCCGGGAATCTTACAGAAATGTAAGGTTGCCGGTCTTTTTGTAAGATGATCCTAAGGCAGAAGAGAGCGCGGACGGGTATAATAAGCCTTGTCAATTAAAAAAACAGTTCAGACAGAAAGGAAAATGTGACATGGCAATTCTGGAAGTAGAACATCTGAAAAAAACATATACCACGCGCCTTGGCAGCAACCGGGTGGAAGCGTTGAAAGACGTTAATTTTACAGTGGAACGGGGCGAATTTGTTGCAATCATGGGCGAATCGGGAAGCGGAAAAACGACGCTTCTGAACCTGCTCGCGGCACTCGACAAGCCAACCGGCGGACAGGTGCGGTTAAATGGAAAAAATCTCGGCGAATTAAAAGAGAAGGAGATTGCCGGATTCCGCCGCGAAAACTTAGGTTTCGTGTTCCAGGACTTCAACCTGCTCGATACCTTTTCCCTGCGTGACAACATTTATCTGCCGCTCGTGCTGGAAGGAAAAAAATACGAGGAGATGAGTCTTCGGGCAGAGCCGATTGCGAAAAAACTCGGCATCACCCAGATCCTCAATAAATACCCATATGAGGTGTCCGGCGGACAGAAGCAGCGTGCAGCCGTTGCGCGTGCGCTGATTACCAATCCGGAGCTGGTTCTTGCGGATGAGCCTTCCGGCGCGCTCGATTCCCATGCAGCGGATGGCCTCATGAAACTGTTCGGGGAGATCAACGAGGAGGGCCAGACGATTGTTATGGTAACGCACAGTGTGAAGGCGGCCTGCTCGGCGAAGCGTGTGCTGTTCATCAAGGATGGCGAGGTCTTCCACCAGCTGTATCGCGGTTCTTTAGGGCGCGATGAAATGTATCAGAAGATCTCCGATACGCTGACAATTCTTGCGACGGGTGGTGAACGGGATGAATAATCTGCTGTATGCCAGACTGGCAAAAACAAATTTGAGCAAAAACCGTCAGAATATTCTTCCGTATCTGCTGTCATGCATCGGCACGGTGGTGATGTTTTTTATCATGGATACACTGGCGCAGGGAAGTGGCTTTGAACCCATGATCGGAAAAGATACGATCCTGACAGTGATGGGGATGGGAACCTATATCATTGGCCTGTTCGCGGTGATTTTTCTGATCTACAGCAACAGTTTTCTGGCAAAAAGAAGAAAAAAAGAGTTCGGTCTGTTCCAGATTCTCGGCATGGAGAAAAAGCATCTGGCGAAGATCCTCTTTTTTGAGAGTCTGTATCTGTGGGCGGCATCGCTTGGAATCGGTATTCTGCTCGGTGTGTTGCTGTACCGCCTGCTGTTTCTGGTGCTGATGAAGCTGACCGGACTGAACGGAACAATTGGTTTTGCGTTCAGTGCAAAAGCCGTGGGAAGTACGATGCTGCTGTTCGGCCTGACTTTTGTGATCAATTTTCTCTTAAGCCTTCGCCAGATCCACGTCTCACAGCCGGTCGAACTGCTGCACGGCGGCGCGCAGGGTGAGCGGGAACCGAAAACGAAGCTTTTGACGGCGGTTCTTGGATTCATGCTGCTTGGTGTTGGTTATTATCTGGCTCTGACCTGCCAGTCCTCGATGGACGCACTTGATAAGTTTTTTAATGCAATCGCTTTGGTTATGGTGGGAACGTACTGCCTGTTTTCTGCTGGAAGTATTGCATTTTTGAAAATTCTGAAGAAAAATAAGAATTACTATTACCAGACACGCCATTTTACAAGCATTTCAGGTATGCTGTACCGCATGAAGCAAAATGCGGTCGGTCTTGCGAATATCTGTATTCTGTCAACGGGTGTGCTTCTGGTTATCTCCATCAGCACATGTCTGTGGACGGGAATTGAGGAGGTTACCTATACGCGGTTTCCACATCAGATTTCGATCGAAGCAAATACTGGCGTGAGCGGCATTATGAAGACGGTGGAACCGGTCAGTCAGAAGATGATAGAGGAAGTGAAAACTGGGATTGATCAGCATCTGGAAGAAAAGCAGCTCAGAAAAAAGTATGAAAGTGATCAGAGATACTATGTTATGCTTGCTGCTGTAGATAGAAACAAAGTAGAAAAAACACAGTCAGATGATGCTGCGGCGAGCACACTGATAAAAATCATGGAAGAGTCGGAGTACAATCAGATAACCGGCGAACAGGTAGAGCTGGAACCAGGGCAGGCTCTGGTTTTTCAGGAAAAACAGAAAAATTATGGATATGACACGATTGAACTGGGAAATCAGACGTATGAAGTAAAAAAATGGAATACCGATAAGAAATCGTACATTCTGGATGAGAAGACGCAGGTGTATGAGACAATGACGGTGGTGACGCGGAACAAGGAAGCAAAGGAAGCGTATGCAGCTGTGCAGGGAGAGGAGCCAGAAGGATACAGTTGGGAATATGCTCTGGATCTTATCGGGGATGCCGGCGAACAGATCACAGTTGGAGATGAGATTGAGACGATACTGACGGAGTCATCTTTTAACGGATGGGTGGAAGTGCGCGAAAAAGAGCGCAATACGGTTTACAGTCTGTATGGTTCACTTCTGTTTTTAGGTGTTTTCGTTGGTGCGCTGTTTTTGATGGGTGCCGTTATGATTATCTATTACAAGCAGGTTTCAGAAGGCTTCGATGACCGAAAAAGGTTCCAGCTTATGCAGAAGGTCGGCATGAGCCGCAAAGAAATCCGTCAGACGATTCAGTCACAGGTGGTAACGGTCTTTTTCATGCCGCTCGCGGTGGCCGTGGTGCATACAATGATAGCGTTTCCATTGACCAGGCGTATCATGGCAATGCTGAATTTCCCGGACAGCAATCTGTTTCTGGCTGCAACAGCAATTACGATTGCGGCGTTTGCCGTGGTTTACCTGATCGTCTATGTGCTGACGGCGCGGGCGTATTACAAAATTGTGGAATAAGAAGATGTACTTTTTTTAATACATCGAAGCGTCTTTGAAAAAAACTTAACAAAAAAATAATAAGAAAAAGACATCCGGCGCAGACGGAAAATCTGCGGGGGATGTCTTTTTTGTTTGTTCTATTTATAAATGCCGTTGACGGTAACTTTGAAAAGAGCTTCCTTTCCGTTGAGTTCGTCTTTTCCATAGTCTTCCGGGAAAGTGACGGTTACATCTACGCTGTCGCCCGGGTGATGGCCGATGAGCTGTTCTTCAAAGTCATCGATGTAAGTGTGGGAGCCGATCACAAGATCAGCGCCGTTTCCTTTTGTGTTTCCTCCCTGGAATTCCACGCCGTCAATGGAGCCGACATAGTCGATATTGACGGTATCACCGTCCTCGATGGTAAGGGAAGTGTCGGTCTGCAAAGAGGCAGAAGCCGAAGTGGAGGCTGATGAGGCGGATGCGGCCGATGAGGCTGTGGAGGTATCCTCCGAGGCACTTTTGACAGAGAGTCGTTTGGAATCGAGTACGCTGGCGATAATAAGGCCGACGATCACAACGATAATCAGAGCCGGTCCGGCCCAGTTCCAGATCTTTTTGTAATGCGCTACTTTCGCTTCGTGCTCCCGCTCTTTGGCACGCCGTTCCTTGGCAGCTTTTCTGTTTTCTTTGTTCATAAAAAGGATCTCCTTTGCGCTTTTACGACTGCAATCGTATTTTATAATATCAAGTATATCATAAAAATATGGTAAAAGTGTGAAAAAAATAACACGATCCAACATTGTCAATGCTCAAAAATGACGATATAATGAGTGCAAGTGAGTCAAATGAAAATTTATTTTCATTTGACGAACGACGAATGTCGCTTACGCGGCAGCGTAAGATTGAGTGCAAGTGAGTCAAACGAAAATTTATTTTCAGTTGGCGAACGACGAATGTCGCTTACGCGGCAGCGTAAGATTGAGTGCAAGTGAGAAAACGCGGCGAGTAAGGGAGTGAATAAAATGGATGACTGGAGTAGTTTCAGAACGACGACATCCGAACAGCAGCGCCTCCGGGCTGCACTTTCCGGCTTTTGTGAATCGCAGGATCTTCCGGAAGAACAGCGAGCCGCATATACCGCATACCTGCGGAAACGCATCCGTTCCGCTGTCGAAATGCTGATTCGTGAGGATGATTTTTCAAAGCTGGAACGTATTCTGCAGACCGGATGGCTGTCCGATGCAGACCGAAAACGTTTTCTCGACCTTGCTGCCGACCAGCAGAAATGGCAGGCCTTCCGCATTCTCCTGAACCGGAGCTCACAGGATCCGATGCAGGAGAATACGGAAAGCAGAAAAACAGAAGCTGCGATTCAAAAAGAAAAGCCCACAAAAGAAAAAGAAGCGCTGGCGCTCCGGCTTTTCGAAGAAGCCCGCAAAAACCTCTGCTGGCTGTACCCGGAACTTGGTGAAGCGATTCTTTTCTTTCAGCATCAGCCATCCGACAGGACAAAAGCCATCACATCCGACGGTCATACGAT
This sequence comes from Blautia sp. TM10-2, assembly GCF_003480845.1. NCBI lineage: Bacteria > Bacillati > Bacillota > Clostridia > Lachnospirales > Lachnospiraceae > Blautia > Blautia sp. TM10-2. The sequence continues at coordinate 56,496 of NZ_QUJZ01000004.1, forward strand.
ATATTTTAACTCCGATTTTGTACTCCGCATGTGTGCCGAAAATTCATCGTTCCTCAAGGAAGGCTATCAGCACCTGCTGCTGGAATGCATCCGCCGGTTTGGGAAAGAAATACCGGAGCCGGAAAAAAAAGAACAGCCCCCGGTTTCATGGCTGATGCCGGAAAAAGAAAAACAGTCTCCGGTTTCATGGCTGGTGCCGGGAAAAGAGCCGGAACTTATCGAGTCTTTTCAATCAGTCTGGAAACGTGCTTCCCGCAAGTTGGCGGAAAACTACGGCACCGGCGGCCTGCGGCGAGGCCAGAACCGTGGTGGAAAAAAAGAAACCCTGTCCGGGATCGAAAAAAGAGCGTACGATTACCGCCGCTTCCTGAAACGCTTTACCGTCACCCGCGAGGAGATGGAACTGGATCTCGACAGCTTCGATCCAGTCGCTTACCATTATGGGCTTATGTATTACGGAAATTTCCCTTTCATCGAGCCGCCGGAGACGCGCGAGGGAAACCGTCTCGAAGAGCTGGTTATCGCGATCGACACATCCGGTTCGTGCAAAAAAGAAATTGTAGCAAAGTTCCTTGGTGAGACGCGCAGCATTCTTGAAGAAAAAGAAAACTTCTTTTCCAGCTGGAACGTCTGCCTGATCCAGTGCGACAGCTTTGTGCAGGATGTCACGATGATTCATTCCCCGAAAGAATGGGAAGCATACCGCGAAGCAGTCACGATCAAGGGCCGAGGCGGAACCGATTTCCGTCCTGTCTTTCAGAAAGTGGAAGAGTTGCGGGAACAGCACGTATTCCGAAACTTAAAAGCGTTGATCTATTTTACCGACGGAGACGGAATTTATCCCGAACAAAAGCCCGATTACGAGACGGCATTCGTCTTTGTCAGACAGACCGAAAAAATGAATCTTGTCCCCAAATGGGCAAAAAAACTGCTGACAGAAGAATGTACTCTTTGAACAAAACTGACAAAAAAGCATCTCGCAAAATCAAACACAGAAAGATTTCGAGAGTACATAAAGAGCGCATAAGATAAGAGAGAAGATATGAACATACAAGAAGCAAAAGAGACAATTGAAACAGCCCTGCGCGCATACTTTGCAAGAGATGAAATTGGTTTTCCACTGGTTCCGCTCCGGCAGCAGCGTCCCATTCTCCTGATCGGCCCGCCGGGCATCGGAAAAACGGCAATTATGGAGCAGATCGCAGAAGAGTGCGGTGTGGGGCTTGTCGCCTACACGATGACACACCATACGCGTCAGAGTGCCATGGGCCTTCCGGAGATCTGCAAACGTGAAATCGAAGGGAAAACGGTACATACAACGGAATACACGATGAGCGAGATCATCGCCTCGATCTATGACTGCATGGAGCAGACCGGAAAGAAGCGGGGTATCCTCTTTCTCGATGAAATTAACTGCGTCTCCGAGACCCTCGCTCCGGTAATGCTGCAGCTTTTGCAGGACAAAAAATTCGGCAATCAGCACATCCCGGATGACTGGCTGATTGTGGCCGCCGGAAATCCGCCGGAATATAATAAATCTGTGCGGGAATTTGATGTGGCAACGCTTGACCGTGTGCGGAAGATCGAGGTGCTTCCCGAGCTTTCCGTGTGGCTTTCCTATGCAGAGAAAAATCAGATCCACAGCGCCGTGACAACGTACCTTATGGCACACAGTGACCATTTTTATTCTGTTTCGCAGGAAGCGGATGAGAAGCGTTTTGTGACAGCACGCGGCTGGGAGGATTTGTCGGCAGTGCTGAAAAGTTATGAAATCCTGCATTTTCCGGTCGACGAAGCACTGATCGGACAATATTTGCAGGAAGAAAAGACGACGGAGGAATTCAGCTCGTACTACAGGATTTACGAAAAATATGGACAGGATTACGGTGTAGAGGAGATTCTGACCGGTGCATTTTCCGGAAAAATCATGGCAGAAAAACAGAAGATGGCGGCAAATGGTTCCGCAGAAGAGCGATCTGTACTGCTGTCTTTGTTTCATGCGGCACTTCAGAAAGAGGCATCCGGCTGCCAGAAGCAGGAGCACACGGCAAAGGAGCTCTCCGAGTGCTTTCGCCAGTTTACCGGGCTTTGCAGGCAGAAAAAAGATGAGACATACGCATCCTGGCTACAACAGAAAGAGCAGGGATTTGCAGTGTGCAAACAGCAGGGACTGCTGAAAAAGGGCGAGGAAGAAACGAATGCGCGGGTCTTGAAAAAGTTAAAAAAACTCGAGGAGACCGCTAAAAAATGTCGCAAAACCGATTCAGATCAGATGAAAGAGCTTTTTGAAACGGTATGTGAACTGGAACAGGAAAAAGTGGAGAAGGAAGTAAAGGATGTGAAACTGCAGATCCGCCGTGCCGCTGAATTTTTACAGAACAGCTTTCCGGGCGGGGCAGAAGTGGTGCTGTTTGAAGCAAATCTGGCGCGAAGTCCAGCGTTACGGAGCTTTTTGATTGAGAAAAGCATGGATGCCGAATGATAAGCGGCCACTTTGGAAAGGAGAAAAAGATGAATTATAAAATGATCCTGCAGTACGATGGCACGCGCTATAACGGCTGGCAGAAGCAGGGAAATACGGACAACACGATTCAGGGCAAGCTCGAAACGCTGTTGTCCAGGATCGCAGGAGAGCCGGTGGAGATCCACGGCGCGGGCAGAACCGATGCCGGCGTCCATGCGGCGGGACAGGTCGCAAATGCAAAGTTCCATACGGATCTATCCGATGAAGAACTTCTGCAGACAATCAACCATTATCTGCCGGAAGACATCGAAGTTACCAGCCTCGCGCGGATGCCGGAGCGCTTCCACAGCCGTCTGAATGCGGTGGACAAAACATACGAATACCGTATCGTGATCGATGGCAGAAAGCATGTTTTCGAGCGGAAATACGTGTATTTTCCGGAAGCACCGCTCGATGTGGAAAAAATGAAAGAAGCATCGAAAGCGTTTATCGGAACGTATGATTTCAGAAGCTTATGTGCCAACAAACGTATGAAAAAATCGACAGTACGGACGATTACCGGAATTGATTTCTGCGAGAAAGACGGGATTCTTATCATTTCCTATACCGGAACCGGTTTTCTGTACCACATGGTGCGGATCCTGACCGGAACACTTGTGGAGGCCGGGATGGGAAAACGGGATATCGCATCAATGACGGAGCTTCTCAAAGCAAAAAACCGCGAAAGTGCGGGTTTTCTTGCACCGGCATGCGGACTCCTGTTAAAAGAAGTCCGATATGAATAACCGAAATAATCAGGGCAATGCACCAGCCTTTTTTGCATAAAAAACCGAAAAAAGGCTGTGAATTGATAAATGCAGCATAGAAAAGAGAAAGGATGAGGTGAAAAGCATGTTTCAGAAGAAAAGAAATACTTTTCATGGCGGCGTTCACCCGTACGAGGGAAAAGAGCTCTCCAAGGACAAACCGATTGTCAAAGCGCAGCCGGGCAACTTATTGTATTACGCAGTGTCACAGCACATCGGAGCGCCTGCTGTGCCGATCGTACAAAAAGGCGACTATGTAAAAGCGGGACAGAAAATCGCAGAAGCGGGAGGATTTGTTTCGGCTCCTGTTTACGCATCGGTTTCCGGCACGGTAAAAGGAATTGAGAAAAAAGTTTCCGCAGCCGGTTCCCCGGTAGACTGTATCGTTGTGGAGAACGACGGGCTGTATGAAAAAGAAGCATTTGAGGAGTGCCCTCATTGGGAAAAACTCGACGCAGATACGATCCGGAACAAGATCAAAGAGGCCGGAATCGTGGGAATGGGAGGTGCAGGCTTCCCGACACACGTCAAAGTATCCCCGAAAGATCCGTCAGCGATTGACCACATTCTCGTCAATGGAGCAGAGTGTGAGCCGTATCTGACGAGCGACTATCGCAGAATGCTCGAAGAGCCGGAAAAGGTGATCGGAGGCTTAAAAATCATGCTGCATATGTTCCCGAAAGCAAAGGGAATCATCTGCATTGAGGACAACAAACCGGACTGTATCACAAAATTCCGTGAGCTGGTACTTCCGGAGGACAACATTGAGGTTCTGGAGCTCAAAACGAAATACCCGCAGGGTGCCGAGCGTATGCTGATCTATGCAGCAACAGGACGAAAGGTAAATTCTTCCATGCTGCCGGCGGACGCGGGCTGTATCGTGGATAACATCGATACCGTGACTGCTATTTACCAGGCAGTCCGCTTCGGCGAACCGCTGATGAGCCGTATCGTTACCGTGACGGGAGATGCTGTACAGAATCCGTGCAACTTTGAAGTGCCGGTCGGCATGCTCTTGTCCGAACTTTTAGAGCAGGCAGGCGGTCTGAAAAACGAGGCGGTTAAGATCATCTGCGGCGGCCCGATGATGGGAAGAGCCATGTTTACAATGGATGTTCCTGTTACTAAGACAACATCTGCACTGACCTGCCTTACGGAGGATGAAGTATCTGCGCTGGCACCATCTGCCTGCATCAACTGCGGACGCTGTGTTTCCGTCTGTCCGGGTCAGATTCTTCCGGCCCGCCTTTCTGTTTTTGCGGAGCACGGTGAGGAAGAGAAGTTCCTGAAATATGGCGGAATGGAGTGCTGTGAATGTGGCTGTTGTTCCTTTATCTGCCCGGCAAGACGTCCGCTGACGCAGGAAATCAGCTCGATGCGTAAAGTGCTTCTGGCAAAGAGAAAGAAGAAATAGGGGGATCTTACATATGAATGGATTATTACACGTATCATCTTCCCCACACGCGCGGTCCAAGGTGACGACAGACAAAATCATGTTTGCCGTCCTGCTTGCCCTTGCCCCGGCAGCCTGCGTGGGAATCTGGAATTTCGGCCTTCGGGCACTGCTTTTGATTGTGATTTCGATGGCAGTCTGTCCCCTGACGGAATATCTGTATGAAAAAGGAATGAAGAAACCGGTGACGATTGCCGACGGCAGTGCACTGGTAACTGGTCTTCTGCTGGCCATGAACATGCCGGTGCAGGCACCTCTTTGGATGCCGGTGATCGGTGGTGTGTTTGCAATTCTCGTTGTAAAACAGCTTTTCGGCGGTCTTGGCCAGAACATCATGAACCCGGCGCTTGCAGGAAGATGTTTCCTTTTGATTTCCTTCCCGGGTCATATGACAAACTTCGCTGCCCCGGCAGCCGCACACCTCGTGGATACTGTATCCGGTGCGACACCGCTCGCCGCAGCAAAAGCAGGAGAGCAGGTGAATCTGCTGTCCATGTTCCTTGGGAATACGGCCGGAACGATCGGTGAGACTTCCGCACTGGCCCTTCTGATTGGCGGCATTTTCCTTGTCTGCATTCATGTGATTGACCTCAATATTCCGCTCATCTACATCGGAACAGAGCTTTTATTTGCCCTGATTTTCGGCGGCCACGGTTTTGATATCAACTTCCTTGGCGCGCATCTTTTTGGCGGTGGTCTGATGCTCGGCGCATGGTTCATGGCAACCGATTACGTTACCCGCCCGATCACAAAGAAGGGACAGTATATCTACGCGGTCATTTTAGGACTTCTGACTGGCGTATTCCGTATCTTTGGAAATTCGGCAGAGGGCGTTTCCTATGCCATCATCTTTACCAACCTTCTGGTTCCGCTCATTGAGCGCGTGACCGTGCCGGTTGGATTCGGAAGAGGAGGCAAGAAAAAAGCATGAACAAAATTATAAAAAACGCACTGATTCTTGCGGCGATTACGCTGATTGCCGGCCTGCTTCTCGGTGCGGCCCACCAGGTAACCTTAGAGCCGATCCAGAAACAGCAGGAAAAAGAAAAACAGGAATCCTGTCAGAACGTATTCCCGGAGGCAGCTTCCTTTGAAGAAGTAACAATGAGCGATGCACAACAGGCAGAGCTTACGGCAGCACTGATCGGCCACGGTTTTGAAGCACAGACGATTGACGAACTGCTGCTTGCAAAAGACGCATCCGGCGCGACGATCGGCCTGGTTGAGATCATCTCCACAACCGAAGGCTATGGCGGCGGCATGCAGTTCTCGATGGGAATTGCATCGGACGGAACGACAAAAGGAATCTCTTTCCTGTCACTTTCCGAGACGGCCGGCCTTGGTATGCGTGCCGACACAGACGATTTCAAGAATCAGTTCAAGGATAAAAACGTAGAAGCATTCTCCTACACAAAATCCGGCGCATCCGCGGATGATGAAATCGATGCGCTGAGCGGAGCAACTCTGACAACGAACGCTGTAACAAACGGTGTCAATGCAGGAATCTGCTGTTTTAACTACTGCAACGAATCCGGTCTGCTTTCCGGAGAGGGAGGGAACTCATGAGAAAAGATACGCCGCTGGAACGGCTTTATAATGGTATCATAAAAGAAAACCCGACCTTCGTCATGATGCTGGGTATGTGTCCGACGCTTGCGGTTACCACTTCTGCAAAGAACGGTATCGGCATGGGCCTTGCGACGATGGTCATCCTGACCGCCTCCAACCTGATGATTTCCCTGCTTCGGAAAATCATCCCGGACGGCGTGCGTATGCCAGCATACATCGTTGTTGTGGCATCGTTTGTAACCATCGTGGAATTTTTGATGGAAGGTTTTATTCCGGCACTCTATTCCGCCCTTGGCATCTACATCCCGCTGATCGTTGTAAACTGTATCATCCTGGGACGCGCCGAGGCATATGCTGGAAAACATGGTCCGATCCCGTCTTTATTTGATGGTATCGGCATGGGCCTTGGATTTACCGTCGGCCTGACCCTGATCGGTATGTTTCGTGAGCTGATCGGAGCCGGAACCCTGTTCGGTATCCAGGTAATGCCGAGTGCTTACGAGCCGGTCAACATCTTCATCATGGCGCCGGGTGCATTCCTTGTGCTGGCAATGCTCGTTGCGGTGCAGAACCGCATCAAACGCCAGAAGTCAGAGAAAACCGGAAAACCGGCAGTCCCGGCAGAAGAGACCGGCTGTATGGCATGCGCCAATAAGGCATACTGCCAGGCTGTGAAAGGAAAGGAGGAAGCGAAATGAAAGAACTGATTTTAATTGCGATCGGTGCGGCGCTGGTCAATAACGTTGTCTTAAGCCAGTTCCTCGGCATCTGTGCTTTCCTCGGTGTTTCCAAAAAGATGGATACGGCGGCCGGCATGGGCGGAGCGGTTATTTTTGTCCTCACGATTTCTTCATTTGTGACAAGTCTGATTTACAAATTTATCCTGGCACCGGCAGAACTTGATTATCTGAAAACGATCGTTTTCATTCTTGTCATCGCGGCGCTGGTACAGCTCGTTGAGATGTTCCTGAAAAAGACGATTCCGTCTCTGTACCGAGCGCTCGGCGTTTACCTTCCGCTGATTACAACAAACTGCGCGGTACTCGGTGTGGCACTCATCAACGTACAGAAGGATTACACGATTCTGCAGGGTACGGTTTACGGTCTGGCAACCGCAATCGGCTTTACAATTGCCATGGTGCTGATGGCCGGCCTGCGGGAAAAGATGGAGTACAACGATATCCCGGAGTCATTCAAAGGAATGCCGATCGTTCTTCTTACGGCTATGCTGATGTCAATGGCATTTATGGGATTTTCCGGAATGATCTAGGAGGGATGAAGAGATGAATGGTATTTTAGCAGCCACCCTGATGGTGGGTGGAACCGGCCTTTTGATTGGTATTCTCCTTGGAATTGCCGGAAAGAAGTTTTATGTGGAAGTGGACGAGCGCGAGACGAAGGTCCGTGAAGCGCTGCCGGGCAACAACTGCGGCGGCTGCGGTTACCCGGGCTGTGACGGAGCGGCGGCTGCAGTGGTAAAGGGTGAAGCCCCGATTTCGGTCTGTCCAGTCGGCGGAGCGCCGGTTGCGGCAGCGATCGGTGCCATTATGGGACAGGAAGCCGGAGCACAGGAGCGCAGAAAAGCAGTGGTACGGTGCGCCGGTACGTGTGATGTGGCAAAGAACAAGTATGAATACACGGGTGCAAGGGACTGCTCCTACGCTGGTTTTGTACCGGGCGGCGGTCCGAAGAGCTGCGGAAACGGATGTCTTGGTTTTGGAAACTGCGTGAAGGCATGTAAGTTTGATGCGATCCATATTGAAAACGGCATTGCCGTTGTGGACGGCGAAGCGTGCAAGGCATGCGGTGCCTGCGTGAAGGCCTGTCCGAGAAATCTGATCGACCTGATTCCGTATGAGCAGAAGATCACGGTGAAATGCCGCTCAACCGAGAAGGGCAAGGCGGTGATGGCAGCGTGTGAGATCGGCTGTATCGGATGTAAGAAGTGCGAGAAGAACTGCCCGTCGGATGCAATTCACGTTGTGGACCAGCGCGCGGAGATCGACCCGGCAAAATGTACGGGCTGCGGCCTCTGCGCGGAGAACTGCCCGCGGAAGTGTATTATGGTAGAAAAATAAAAATGAGAAATTCCATGCTGTGGGAGGGAACTTCTGCGGCGTGGAATTTTTGCTTTTCGGTGATATCGTGTTAGCCAATGCCGGGGGTGGCTGGCTTGACTTGAATTTGGGAAAATGATAAACTGAAAGTCAGAAAACGAGGGGCAAAAAGCTAAAAAAATATAAAATGGCAGAAAGGACGGGGCAAAAGTATGACAATGACAATGGATGAACTGATGAAAGTGCTCGATATGCAGGAGGATATTCTGCAGTTTACGCATTTTACAAATGCAGACGCATGGGAACTGGGAACGATGATCCTGATGGAGGCAAGACGGCGCGGAGCACAGGTTGGCATCATGATCCGCAGAAGCAACGGGGAAGTTGTATTCCAGTATTGTGATAACGGCATTACGCCGCACAATGTGGAGCTGATGAGACGGAAGAGCAATTCGGTGCTTCTGACGGAGCGGAGTTCGCTGCAGCTCTACATGGCAGCGACGAATGCGCCGGAGAGCGTAAAACAGATGGTACTGGACCCGAAGGAATACGCAATGCTGGGCGGAGGTTTTCCGATCTGCGTGGAAGAAGTCGGCGTTGTGGCGACCGTAGCAGTGTCCGGCATGGGACAGGTTTCGGATCATGATGTGATTGTGAAATGCATCAGCAAATATTTGCATATCGATGAAGTACCAAGAATCAGAACTGTATGAAAATGATGATTGAAACTAAATTTTGTGTATGATATAATATCACCGGCAAAAAGACATGATAGTTCCATCAGGGACAACAAAACCCCCGTGAGCGGCAACTCACGGGGGTTGGTTTATGTCAGCAGGTTTTGCATATCTTCCGGCAGTGGAGCGTGGAAGTTTAAGGGTTCTCCGGTGATCGGATGGACAAAGGAGAGCGATGCAGAGTGAAGTGCCTGGCGGGGGAAAGTGCCGGGAGTTTTGTTGTAGAGGGTATCGCCGAGCAGCGGATGGCCGATGTAAGCCATGTGGACGCGGATCTGGTGGGTGCGGCCGGTTTCGAGGTTGAGTTCGAGGTGGGAGAAAACGGAGCAGTGCGCGAGGGTGCGGTAATGGGTTACGGAGCGCTCGCCGGAGGCAAAGTCGACGGTGCGCTGGATGAGGGAGCCGTCGAGGCGGGCGATCGGGGCGTCGATGGTGCCGGATGCAGCGGTTTCGCCGAGGGCGAAGGCCTGATACGTGCGGTGGATTTCGCGGGAGCGCATGGCCTGGGAGAGGACGGCGGCGCTTAAGGCGTGCTTGGCGAGTACGATAAGGCCGGTGGTATCGCGGTCGAGGCGGTTGATGCAGCGGTAGACGAAGGGTTCACCTTTCTGTTCAAAATACCATGCAATGCCGTTTGCCAGCGTATTTTCATAATTTCCAATCGACGGATGAATCGGCGTATCAGCGGGTTTATCCACAACGAGGATGTCGTCATCCTCATACACAACCGAAAACGGAACCGGCCGCGGCAGAATTCCGTCGGAGGGTTCTGTTTCGACAAGGTGCGTTTCGATCACATCCCCGGCGTGCACGGCCTGGCTCGTCCAGGCGCGGACGCCGTTTCGGAAAATGCCGTCCTCTGTGCGTTTTAAGCCCGTAATAATATGGCGCGAATATCCATGCCGGCGGAGAAACCATTCCACAGTCAGATTTTCCCGTTCCTCCTCCGGCGAAACCACATATGTAAACCTGTGTCCCATACACAAAACCTCCGTTTCTATAGCTTTTTTATCGAATGAACCCTGTCATTTCGGGGCAAAATTTCAAAAAGAGACTTTCCCAGTCTTTCGCAAGTATAGCCGAAAACAGATGGAAAAGCAAGAAACTTACCTTTCTATAGCGAAAATATAAAAAAGTATAAAAGTTTCATGAAATGTCAGAATTTGATTGATTTTAGCGAAAGAAAAGTTTATGCTACTAAAAAAGAAAGAAAATCAAGAAACAGGAGGGGATACAGATGAAACAGGTGCAAAAACCGAAAAAACCCATAATTTTTTATTATGTGATTGCGCTGATCGTCATTCTGCTGTTAAATCTTCTGCTTTTCCCGAGACTTCTCGAGCCAAAAGTAACAGAAGTTGATTACGGAAAATTTTTGCAGATGGTAGATAACAACGAAATCAGCGAAGTCCAGATCCAGTCAAATGAGATTATTTTCAGCGACAAATCAAGCCCGGCGAATTATTATAAGACGGGTGTGATGAATGATTACAAGCTGGTAGATCGTTTATATGAGGCAGGTATTACCGAATTCGGAACGCCGATCATAGAGCAGATGTCGCCACTCATGGAATTTCTTTTAACATGGGTAATACCGATCGTTGTGATGGTTGCGCTCGGACAGTGGCTGATGAAACGCATGACGAGCAAGATGATGGGCGGCATGGGAAATGCGATGAGCTTTGGAAAGAGCAACGCCAAGGTTTATGTACAGTCCGAAACCGGCATTAAATTTGCAGATGTTGCCGGAGAGGATGAGGCAAAAGAAATTTTACAGGAGATTGTTGACTTCCTGCATAATCCCAAAAAATATGAAGAAATTGGTGCAAAAATGCCGAAAGGAGCACTGCTTGTCGGCCCTCCAGGAACCGGTAAAACGCTGCTTGCAAAGGCAGTAGCCGGAGAGGCAAATGTTCCGTTCTTCTCCATTTCCGGTTCTGAGTTTGTCGAGATGTTCGTCGGCATGGGAGCTGCGAAGGTGCGTGACCTGTTCCAGCAGGCAAATGAGAAAGCACCGTGTATCGTCTTTATCGATGAGATCGATACCGTCGGCAAAAAACGTGACGGCGGCGGATTCTCCGGAAACGACGAGCGTGAGCAGACCCTGAACCAGCTGCTTGCCGAGATGGATGGATTCGATGGAAAGAAAGGCGTTGTCATTCTGGCAGCGACGAACCGTCCGGATTCCCTGGACCCGGCACTTCTTCGTCCGGGCCGTTTCGACCGCCGTGTGCCGGTTGAACTGCCTGACTTAAAAGGCCGTGAGGAAATCCTGAAAGTCCATGCGAAAAACATCCGCGTGGGCGACAATGTCGATTACAATGCGATCGCACGTATGGCATCCGGTGCTTCTGGTGCAGAACTTGCCAATATGATCAACGAGGCAGCACTCCGTGCCGTCCGTGATGGAAGAAAATTCGTCACCCAGGCGGATCTGGAGGAGAGCGTTGAGGTTGTCATCGCCGGATACCAGAAGAAGAATAAGATCATGACCGACAAAGAGAAACTGATCGTTTCCTACCACGAGGTCGGCCATGCACTCGTCGCAGCACTGCAGAGCCATTCCGCTCCGGTTACGAAGATCACCATTATCCCGCGTACGTCCGGCGCCCTCGGCTATACGATGCAGGTGGATGAAGATGAGCATAATCTGATGAGCCGTGAAGAGCTGGAAAATAAAATTGCAACCCTGACCGGCGGCCGTGTGGCAGAGGATCTGGTGTTCCATTCCATCACGACAGGTGCTTCGAACGATATCGAGCAGGCAACGAAGGTGGCAAGAGCCATGATCACCCGCTTCGGTATGAACGAGGAATTTGGTATGGTTGCATTTGAGACGGTAACGAACCAGTACCTCGGCGGTGACACTTCCCTGGCATGCTCCGAATCGACAGCAGCACAGATTGATGAGAAGGTTGTTGCAGCAGTCAGAAAACAGTACGACAAAGCAGAGCAGCTCTTAAAAGATAACATGCCGAAACTCCACGAGCTGGCAAAATATCTGTATGAGAAAGAGACGATCACAGGTGATGAGTTTATGGAAATCCTGAATTTATCCCCGGATCAGCTCACGACAACGAGAATGGAAACAAACTAAAAAGCGATAAAAGCAGATGAGAATCCCGCGTTTCAAGGCGACTTCAGCCTTGCGCGGGATTCTTTCTTGTGCTATAATGCTGTAATGCGAAATTATGACACAAAAAGACAGATTTTTTTAAGATAGACCAAGAGAACATAAGGAGAAACGCAATGAAGAAAAAACAGGCATGGAAAGTGATGGGTGCTGTCCTTGCGGGCACACTGGTATTTTCCGATGCAGTTCCGCTCCGTGCCAGCGCATCGGCAGGAACGGAAAAAAGCGCAGTACAGAACGAAACTGTCTCCGGAACGGAGAACGGTACAGAGACAAAACGGGCAGCCGTTTATGTGAATCTGAAAACCGGCGATGATACGGCAGACGGTACAACGGCAGAGACAGCAGTAAAAACCGTGGAAAAAGCACAGGAGCTTCTTGCAGTTGCAGCGGCAGAACTGCAGGCGGACGGGAAAACAACCGAAAAAAACACTGCTGCAGATACCAGCAAAACGGCAGCGGAGGAAGCAGCAGAAAAATATCTGGTATTCGTCGGAATGGATGAAAAAGAGCTGGAAACGTATCGAAAGAAACAGCAGAAAACAGACTTCAGGGGAAGAGTAACAGATACCGTTTTTGCGGCAGATGAAATCGTGGTGACAGAAGCCGGATATGAGGCTGTTCTGGCAGCAGAAAAAGCAAAAGAAACGGTTTCGGAAACACCAACGCTTGCGCCAGGCGAGTCTCCGGCACCGGATGCGGCAGAAGATACCGTAACACCAACTCCGGGTCCGACGGAAACGCCGGATGCAGAGCCAACCGCAGAACCAACGGTGACCCCGGACGCAGAACCGACGGAAACGCCGGACGCAGAGCCGACCGTAACGCCGGCGGAGGAACCAACGGCAACTCCGACACCGGATGCGGACAACGGAGAAGATACAGGGGATACACCAACGGCAGCGCCGACACCGGATGCGGAACCGACCGTAACGCCGGAAGTAACTCCGACGACAGCACCGGGCGAGAATACTGATGACAGTGAAAATCCGGAGAATCCGGAAACTCCGGCAGAAGATCCAACCGTGACACCTGCCCCGGATGATACAGCAAAAGACGATCCTGCAGCAGATGATACAAACCAGGACGATACAAACCAGGATAACCAGAACGGAACGGGAAATGATGCATCATCGGACCAGTGGAAACAGGATGAAAATCTGGATGACCTTGTAAAAGATGAAATTCAGAAAGAAAACGAAACCGTAAAAAATTTCGATGAAATTTCCAATCCATCCGGTACGGACAGCACAGAAGACGGCTATCTGATCTCCAATGTCTCTCTTTTGATCCAGCCGGTGGCAGTAAGTCTGTCCAGAAGCCTTGTATCAGAGGAGCAGACGGAAACAGCAGAAGCTGAGACGGCGGACGAAGGCGAGCATGAACTGCTTGCAGCTGCAGAGCAGAAATCCAACCTGAGTGCAGGTGAAATGACAGCAAGTGCAGCCGATGACGTAAGTACGCTGCGTGCCGCAGGAACGATCCTTGTAGGACCGGACAACTACGGAACGAATAAGACATCCACTCCGACTCCGACAGCCACACCGTCGAAGAGCAGCAGTAACAACAGCTCTTCCAATTCCAATACCGGAAGCACAAAGATTCCGCAGAAGAAGACACAGACCACTGTAAGCATCCGCAGCATCCCGGTCAACACCGGCGATGAGACGATGGTGCTTCCGCTGGCGATCAGCTCCGCACTTTCTGCAGCCGTTATGTTCTGCATGGCATTCCTTCAGATGCAGGCGAAACGCGCAAAGAGCATGGCCGCATGGCTGGAATTCAAAAAGAATCATCCGTTTGACGAAAAATAAAGAAACAGGCATATCCGGAAAAGCCATTCCATACATTTACAGTATGGGAGGGCTTTTTCTTATGGAAGAAAAGAAAACATGGGCGGTGGGTGCGGGCAGCGGGATTGGCTGGCTGAAGGCTCTTCTCGTTTCCTATCTGATCTCGGTGCTTCTTCTTTTGCTGCTGTCTTTCCTGCTCTGGAAATTTTCCTGGAAGGAAAGCTGGGTGCAGGCGGGCATTGTGGTGATCTATCTGGCATCAAGCTTTTCCGGCGGAAGAATGGCAGGAAACATGGCGGGAAAACGGCGGTTTCTCTGGGGCATCTGCTTTGGAATCGTGTATTTTGCCATTCTGATCATCGTCTCCGCAGTCTTCCTGCCGGGCGGATTTGCCGGAGCCGGAAGACTTCTGTGGGCAGCAGCAGTCTGTGCCGTCGGCGGAATGGCAGGCGGAATGACGGCACACGGCAGATAAAAGCGGACAAAACAGAACATTTTTTCAAAAAACAGACTTTTAAATTTGAAAAACCTATGCTATAATGGGAAGAGCTAATGGCCGAAGACTATAAAAAAGTCGCGCGTCAACTACAATGAAGGAGGAATGTGCCATGAAACACATCAAAACTTTAAATACAAAAAGCTTACAGAACACTGTAAAAAAAGGTGGATGCGGTGAGTGCCAGACATCCTGCCAGTCCGCATGTAAGACTTCTTGCACCGTAGGCAACCAGAGCTGCGAGCATAAGTAAAAGTAATCCATAAGGACGAGTAAAAGGTGTTCCCAGAACCGGTTTCGCCGGATTTGGGAACATTCTTTTTGCCAGGCACATCAAAAAAAGAGAGAGTTATAGAAAGGAATACCACAGTGATACATTTATATAAAAGCAATGGCTTCAACATGGTGCTGGACGTCAACAGCGGCTCCGTCCATGTTGTGGATGACTGCGTATACGATGTCCTTTCCTGCATGAACGAAGGAAAAAATGCAGAAGAGGCAGCAGAGGCGCTTAGCAGTAAATATGCCGAGCAGGACATCACCGAAGCCAGAGAAGAAATTCAGGAACTTACAGACAACGGCATGCTCTTTACAAAAGACATTTACGAAAACGCAATTGATCAGTTTTCCAACCGTCCGACCGTCGTAAAAGCACTCTGCCTCCACATTGCACACGACTGCAACCTTGCCTGTCGTTACTGCTTCGCAGAAGAGGGCGAGTATCACGGAAGACGTGCACTGATGTCCCTGGAAGTCGGCAAAAAAGCGCTTGATTTCCTGATCGCAAACTCCGGCAGCAGAAGAAACCTCGAGGTAGATTTCTTCGGCGGTGAACCGCTGATGAACTGGGATGTTGTAAAACAGCTCGTAGCCTACGGAAGGGAACAGGAGAAGTTACATAACAAGAACTTCCGTTTCACCCTGACCACCAACGGTGTTCTCTTAAACGACGAGGTCATGGAGTTCTGCAATAAAGAGATGGGCAACGTCGTATTAAGTATCGACGGAAGAAAAGAAGTTCACGATCACATGCGTCCGTTCCGCAAAGGTGCCGGAAGCTACGATCTGATCGTGCCGAAATTCCAGAAATTCGCTGAGCTTCGTCATCAGGATAAATACTATGTGCGCGGAACCTTCACGCATTACAACACAGACTTTGCAGCTGATGTTCTCCATCTGGCAGACCTCGGCTTCAAGCAGATCTCGGTTGAGCCTGTTGTAGCGCCTCCGACCGAGGACTATGCGATCCGTGAGGAAGACCTTCCGGTGATCTTCGAACAGTACGACATTCTGGCAAGAGAGATGATCAAGAGAGAAAAAGAAGGAAGAGGCTTCAATTTCTTCCACTTTATGATCGATCTGACCGGCGGACCATGTGTTTATAAACGTCTTTCCGGCTGCGGTTCCGGAACCGAGTACCTTGCGGTAACACCGTGGGGCGATTTCTATCCGTGCCACCAGTTCGTAGGACAGGAAGATTTCTGCCTCGGAAATGTTTACGAAGGCGTGAAAAAGACAGAAACGGTCAACGAATTCAAAAAATGCAACGTTTATTCCAAAAAGGAGTGCAGCCAGTGCTTTGCACGGTTCTACTGCAGCGGCGGATGCGCGGCAAACTCCTACAACTTCACAGGTAAGATCAACGATGTTTACGAGATCGGCTGTAAGATGCAGCAGAAGCGGATCGAGTGCGCATTGATGATAAAGGCAGCTCTGGCCGAAGATTAAAGAAAAGAGGAAAATCGCGACATGATGAAAAAGAAACAGAGTATCATCGCGCTCGTCCTGGCAGCCATTGTAACAGTGCTTCTTGGATGGACGATGATCAAAGGATGGGGTCCTACCGGAACCGGTTCGATGAAAAACATCAACCTGGGTCTGGATCTGTCCGGCGGTGTCAGCATTACCTACCAGGCCGTAAAGGACAACCCGACAGACGAAGAAATGTCAGATACCCGCTACAAGCTGGAACAGCGTGCGCAGCAGTACAGCGAAGAGGCACAGGTATATCTGCAGGGCGACAACCGTATCACCATTGAAATCCCGGGTGCAACCGATGCAACCACCATTCTGGAAGAGATGGGTAAACCGGGAAGCCTGTATTTTATCAAACAGACGAATGATGATGGTACTGAAAACTATGTCAGAGACAGCTCTACAGGAGAATATGTCCTGAACGGAAAAACCATCGAAGAACTCGAAGCAGACGGTTCTGTTGTTCTGACCGGTAAAGATGTAGCATCTGCAGAGGCACTGCATCAGCAGAACTCTACGACAAAAGCAACCGAGAGCGTCGTTCAGCTGAAAATGACAGACGAAGGAAAAGAAAAGTTTGCCACAGCGACACAGGAAGCTTACAGTGCAGGAAAAAGCATTGGTATCTATTATGATGAAAGATTCGTCAGCGTACCGGGCGTTAATGCTGTTATCTCTGATGGTACGGCAGTGATCTCCGGCGGAAACATGGACTGGGATGAGGCAGTCAGCCTGGCATCCACCCTCCGTATCGGTTCCCTTTCCCTGAAACTTGAGGAGATCAACTCCAGCGTCGTTGGAGCACAGCTTGGATCTGCAGCTGTTTCCACCAGCGTGAAAGCGGGAGCGATCGGCATTATCCTGATCATCATCTTCCTTGCAGTTGTATACCGCCTGCCTGGTATTGCAGCCGGATGGGCACTGCTCATTTACGTTGAGCTGAACCTGATTTCTTTAAATGCATTTGACCTGACCCTGACTCTGCCTGGTATCGCCGGTGTTATCCTGTCGATCGGTATGGCAGTCGATGCGAACGTTATCATCTACGCCCGTATCGAGGAGGAGATCGGTGCCGGAAAGACGGTTCATGCAGCAATCCGCGACGGATTCAAGAAGGCAGCTTCTGCCATCCTGGACGGAAACGTGACGACCCTGATTGCAGCAGCTGTTCTGTATGCGCTTGCGAGCGGAAGTGTCCGCGGATTCGCCATGACACTTGCTCTTGGTATTGTTCTTTCCATGTTCAGCGCCATGGTTGTTTCCAGACTGCTGGTCAACAGCCTGTACGGTATGGGACTGAAGGATGCGAAATACTACGGAACCAAGAAAGAGCGCAAGGGATTTCCATTTGTGGAAAAGAGAAAGATCTTCTTCACGATCTCCTGCATTCTGCTGCTTGCCGTTCCGGCCAGCATGATTTTCATGCATCAGACAAAGGGAAGCGCACTGAACTTCGGCCTTGACTTCAAGGGCGGTACTTCCATCAACGTTCCGTTCAACGAGGATTACTCCATCGAAGAGCTGGACAAAGAGGTAGAGCCGGTTGTGGAAGGCGTGACAAAAGATTCCAATATTCAGATGACAAAGGTTGTCGGAGGCAACAATGTCATCATCAAAACACGTTCTCTGACTCTGGAAGAGCGTGAGCAGGTTTACCAGGCAATGGCAGACAATTTCGGTGTCGATACTTCTGAAATCACTTTCGACAACATTTCTTCTACTGTAAGTAAAGAAATGAGCCAGAATGCGATGAAAGCAGTTATCATCGCTGTAGTCTGCATGCTGTTGTACATCTGGATCCGTTTCCGCGACATCCGTTTCGCATCGAGTGCCATCCTTGCACTGATGCACGATATCGCCATTGTATTCGGATTCTATGTGGTATCCCGTATTTCGGTCGGCAGCACCTTTATCGCGTGTATGCTGACGATCCTCGGCTATTCCATCAACAGTACGATCGTCATCTTTGACCGTATCCGTGAGAATCTGCCGGAGTTAAAGAGAGAGCCGATCGAGTCCCTGGTTGACCGCTGCATCACGGACACCCTGACCCGAAGCATTTACAGTTCCCTCACCACCTTTATCACCATCTTTGTTCTGTTCGTGATGGGAGTTTCTTCCATCCGCGACTTTGCAGCACCTTTGATGGTTGGTATCGTATGCGGAGCTTACACTTCTGTCTGCATCACAGGTGCCCTGTGGTATGTGATGAAGCACGTTGGAAAAAACAAATATGTGCCGTCCAAAGCAGTACAGAATAAGACAAAAAATAAATAAAAGCAGCAAAAACCATAAAAAGAGAAACGCCGGACCGGAAAAGTCCGGCGTTTCCTGCTAACAGGAAAGAGGAGAACATATGAAGAAAGAACGCTGGGTAGTTTCGGCAAAACGCGCCGATTTCCAGGCAATTGCGGACCGGTTCGGCATCGATCCCGTCATCGCCCGCCTGATCCGGAACCGGGATGTGACCGGGGAGAAAGAGATCGAAGAGTATCTCTTCGGTGATCTGGAGCAGCTCCACGATCCGCTGCTGATGAAGGATATGGAGCGCGCGGCAGATCTGATCGCAGAAAAAATCCGGGAGAAAAAGCCGATCCGCATCATCGGGGACTACGACATCGACGGTGTTACGGCAACGTATATTCTGCTGACCGGATTAAAAGATCTCGGTGCCGATGCGGATGTGCGTATCCCGGACCGGATTGCAGACGGATACGGCTTAAATGAGCATCTTGTGCAGTTTGCCGCGGATGAGGGGCGGGACACGATCGTCACCTGTGACAACGGCATCGCGGCGGGCAGTCAGATCCGTCTGGCAAAAGAGCTTGGCATGACGGTTGTTGTGACGGACCACCACGAGGTTCCGTTTGAGGAGGATGAAAACGGAGAACGCCGCTACATCCTGCCGCCGGCGGACGCGGTTGTCAATCCGAAACAGAAAGACTGTTCCTATCCGTTTCCGGGCCTCTGCGGTGCGGCCGTCGCATGGAAACTGATCCAGACGATGGAGGCAAAAGCAGGTATTCCAAAGGAGCACAGCTTCCGCTTTCTGGAATTTGTCGCCATTGCGACGATCGGTGATGTGATGGATCTGCAGGGAGAAAACCGGATTTTTGTAAAAGCCGGCCTTCGGGCGCTCCATAAAACGCAGAACCTCGGCCTGCAGGAGCTGATCCGTGTGCAGGGCATCGAGGCGGAAAACGTGACACCGTATCACATCGGCTTCGTTCTCGGCCCGTGCATCAACGCATCGGGACGGCTTGACACGGCGGAGCATTCGTTAAAACTGCTCTGCGCAAAGACACGTGAGGAGGCCGCAAAGCTTGCCGGGGACTTGAAAGACCTGAATGAAAGCCGCAAAGAGCTGACGCGCCAGGGTGAGGCGAAAGCAATCGAGCTCGTGGAAACCTCCCCGCTGCAGAACGACAAAGTCCTCGTCGTCTATCTGCCGGACTGCCACGAGAGCCTTGCCGGAATCATCGCAGGTCGCCTGCGGGAGCACTTCCACAAACCATCCTTCGTACTCACCAGAAGTGAGGAGGGCGTCAAGGGCTCCGGCCGCTCGATCGAAGCGTATTCGATGTATGAGGAGCTCTGCAAATGCAAAGAACTGATGACGAAATTCGGCGGCCACCCGATGGCTGCGGGCCTTTCCCTCGCAGGAGAGGAGATGATCGAACCGTTCCGCCGGGCACTGAACGATAATTCCACGCTGACGGAAGAGGATTTCGTCGAAAAAGTTGTGATCGATGTGCCGATGCCGATCACCTACATCACCAAAAATCTGATCCGCCAGTTAAGTCTCTTGGAGCCGTTCGGAAAAGGCAACACGAAACCGCTGTTCGCACAGAAAGGACTGACTGTATTAAATTACCGCATTTTTGGAAAGAATAGAAACGTGGTGAAAGTACAGCTTGCCGATGCGGGCGGATACCAGATGGATGGTGTCTATTTCGGCGAGGGAGAAGCGTTCGCCGCATACGTGGATGCACATCCGACCCTCTCGGTAGCGTACTATCCGTCGATCGATACGTGGAACGGACGCGACAAATTACAGATCAATATCCAGAGTTATTTTTAAAGATGCAGAAAAGCCGCAAATACCTGATTTTTCTGCCCTGTTTTCTATCGGAAACAAAATTGACGCAGAAGAATATTGATGCTATACTGTAAGGTGAATTGTCAAACCTTGACGAAACGGAGGAATATTTTATGAAAAAAGTAGAGGATTACGTAAGAAGTATTCCGGATTTCCCGGAACCGGGTATTATTTTCAGAGATGTAACGAGTATCCTGCAGGACGCAGACGGACTGCAGCTTGCCATAGATGAGATGCAGCATTTTGTAGAAGAAGTAGACTGTGACGTAATCTGCGGAACCGAGTCCCGCGGCTTCATTTTCGGTATGCCGATTGCTTACAATCTGCACAAACCGTTCGTGCCGATCCGTAAAAAAGGAAAACTTCCTCTGGAGACCATCGAGGAGAGCTATGACCTGGAGTACGGCAGCGCAACGATCGAGATGCACAAAGACTCCATCAAACCGGGCCAGAAGGTAGTCATCATCGACGACCTGATTGCAACCGGCGGTACCGTGGAGGCTTGTGCAAAAATGATCGAGCGCCTCGGCGGCGAAGTAACCAGAATCGTGTTCCTGATGGAGCTTGCCGGCTTAAAAGGACGCGAAAAACTGGCAAAATATGATGTAAAATCTGTCATCCGTTACGATGGCAAATAACGTATCCAACGAAACGCAGGGGTTAATCATGAGAGCGGAGGATACATATGGAAGAAGAGAAAAGAATCAGTGAAGAAGAATTAAAGAAGGATGTGGCGGCGGCAGAAGCCAGAATCCGCAAGACGGACGATTTTACAAGTCCGGAGGAATTATACGGGGAATTGATCGCTTCTGTGAAAAAATATCATCCATCGGACGATATTTCCCTGATCGAAAAAGCATACCGCGTGGCAGCGGATGCACATAAGGACCAGAAAAGAAAGAGCGGGGAACCGTACATCATCCATCCGCTCTGTGTGGCAATTATCCTGGCAGATCTGGAGCTCGACAAGGAGTCGATCGCGGCAGGCCTTCTGCACGACGTTGTCGAAGATACCGTCATGACCGAAGAAGAGCTGACCGAGGAGTTCGGCCCGGAGGTGTCCCTGATTGTAAGCGGTGTCACGAAGCTGGCACAGCTGAAATATTCTGCGGATAAGGTCGAGGAGCAGGCAGAAAACCTGAGAAAGATGTTCCTTGCGATGGCAAAGGATATCCGTGTTATTCTGGTAAAACTGGCGGACCGTCTGCACAACATGCGGACCGCACAGTACTGGTCGCCGGAGACGCAGAAGAAAAAAGCGCGTGAGACGATGGATATTTATGCCCCGATCGCACAGCGCCTCGGTATTTCCAAGATCAAGGTCGAACTCGATGACCTTTCTCTGAAATATCTGGAGCCGGATGCGTACTATGAACTGGTGCAGAAGGTCAGCATGAAGCGGGAGCAGCGGCAGGAGTTTGTCGATGCGATCGTAAAAGAGGTGACCCGTCATATCCACCAGGCCGGCATTGAGGCAGATGTCAACGGACGAATCAAGCACTTTTTCAGCATCTACAAAAAGATGGTCAACCAGCATAAGACGCTGGATCAGATCTATGACCTCTTTGCGGTCCGCATCATCGTGGAATCCGTCAAAGACTGCTATGCAGCGCTCGGTGTCATCCATGAAATGTACACGCCGATCCCGGGCCGTTTCAAAGATTACATTGCGATGCCGAAGCCAAACCGTTACCAGTCCCTGCATACAACCCTGATCGGACCGAACGGACAGCCGTTTGAGATTCAGATCCGTACTTATGAGATGCACCGGATTGCAGAATACGGTATCGCTGCACACTGGAAATACAAAGAGGCCTCCGACGGCAAGAAACCGGGACCGGAGCAGGAAGAGGAAAAACTGACCTGGCTGCGCCAGATTCTGGAGTGGCAGCAGGACATGGCGGACAACCATGAGTTCATGAACCTCTTAAAGAGCGATCTCGACCTGTTTGCCGACAATGTTTACTGTTTCAGCCCGGCGGGCGATGTCAAAACGCTTCCGGTCGGCTCCTGTGCCATCGACTTTGCTTATTCCGTCCACAGTGCGGTCGGCAACAAGATGGTCGGAGCGAGGGTCAACGGAAAACTCGTGCCGATCGAGACGGAACTTCACAACGGAGACCGCGTCGAGATCATCACCTCGCAGAACTCCAAGGGACCGAGCCGCGACTGGCTGAAAATTGCGAAGAGTTCCCAGGCAAAGAGCCGCATCAACCAGTGGTTCCGCCAGCAGAACAAGACGGACAACATCGTCAAAGGCAAGGAAATGCTCACCAGCTATGCAAAGCTGAAGGGCAAAAACCTTGGAATCTATACGAAACCGATGTACGAAGAGGCTGTCATGAGAAAGTACGGCTTCCGCGACTGGGATTCCGTTCTTGCGGCCATCGGCCACGGCGGCTTAAAAGAGGGCCAGGTCCTCAACAAGCTGATTGAGACGTACGAAAAGCAACATAAAAAAGAGATCACCGACGAGCAGGTGCTCGAGGCGGCATCTGGAGAGAAAGTTCTGCCGGTTGGAAAGAGCAAGGGCGGCATCGTCGTGCGCGGTATCCACGATGTGGCAGTTCGCTTCTCAAAATGCTGCAATCCGATCCCGGGCGATGAGATCGTGGGCTTTGTCACAAGAGGACGCGGCGTGACCATTCACCGCACCGACTGTGTCAATGTCCTGAATCTGCCGGAATCTGAGCGGGCGCGCCTCATTGATGCTGAATGGCAGGCAGAGGACAACGGCGGCTCTCTCTATACCGTGGAGATCAGCGTTTACGCAAACAACCGTACCGGTCTTCTGGTGGATATCTCCAAGATCTTTACCGAGCGGAAGATCGACCTTGCGGCGATGAACGTGAGAACGAGCAAGCAGGGAACGGCTTCCATCGATGTGACGTTCGACGTGCACAACAACGAAGAGCTGAACAGCATCATCGAGAAGGTACGCCAGGTGGAGAGCGTGATCAATATTCAGAGATCGAGAGGATAAAAAGGAGAAAAGCGTATGATAAAGGTAAATTACCGGGCACTTGGAATGCTCTCGACAAACTGCTACGTTGTGGAAAATCCGGACAGCCAGAAGGTGCTGATCGTGGACCCGGGCGATTCGCCGCTGGAGATTGAACGCCAGATCGACGAGATCGACGGCGACCCGGAGGCCATTCTGCTGACCCATGGCCATTTCGACCATATGCTGGCAGCGGATGCACTGCGGAAAAAGTACCATATCCCGGTCTATGTCCATGAAAAAGAGCAGCACCTGCTGGGGGATCCAAAGAAAAATCTTTCCGGGCTCTGGAGCAAACCGTACACGATGCAGGCGGACAAAACCGTAAAAGAGGGCGATGTGCTGCATCTCGCAGACTTTGAAATCCACGTTCTTGCGACACCGGGGCACACGGCAGGCGGTGTCTGCTACTATATTCCGGCAGAGAAAGCACTTTTTTCCGGTGATACGCTGTTCTGCGAGTCCTACGGAAGATACGACTTCCCGACATCCTCCGGCAGAGAGCTGATCGCGTCGGCCAAGCGCCTGTTAAAAGAGCTTCCCGGGGATGTGACCGTGTATCCGGGCCACAACGATGAAACTACGATTGAACATGAAAAGAGGTACAATCCCCTTGCTTAATATCAGCCTTTGTTTTAACAGAAAAGATTTTGAATACGATGTGTATTCCCTGATCAAGGCATTCTATCCGGGCTGTGAGATTACCTCATGGTACGAAGAGGATGGGGCGCCGGACGGGGAATTTGCATATTATGATAAGATCCTGTACGCGGCAGACCAGATCTGCTTTTCCATAGAAAATGAGAAGCACGAAGAGCTTTCTGCCGCGTGTGAGGCGGTGGAATATGAAAAAGACCGCCACGAAACGAAAAATGTCCTGAAACGGATGGTCTATCGCACGCTCTCGAAAGTGAGCGGAAAAGAACTTCCGTGGGGCGACCTTACCGGCATCCGTCCGACGAAAATTCCGATGAAGATGCTGGAAGAGGGCAAAACAAATGTAGAGATTGCGAAATACATGCGCGAGACCTACTACACCAGCCCGGAAAAGACGGCACTTGCAATCACGATTGCCAACCGGGAAAAGGACATTTTAAAGACGATCGACTACGAACACGGTTACAGCCTGTACATCGGCATCCCGTTCTGTCCGAGCATCTGCCTGTACTGTTCCTTCGGCTCCCATGTGTTAAGCCGCTGGGAGCATATGGTAGATCCGTATCTCGATGCACTGATCAAAGAACTGATCTTTATCAGTGAGAACATGAAGGATTACACCCTTGATACGATCTACATCGGAGGCGGTACGCCGACCACGCTGAATGCGGCACAGATGGAGCGCCTGCTCACGAAAGTGACAGAGCTCTTCCCGATGGAGCAGGTGCAGGAGTTCACCGTGGAGGCAGGACGGCCGGATACGATCAATGAGGAGGTCTTAAAAGCCATCCGCAAATTCCCGGTCACCCGTATTTCGATCAATCCACAGACCATGAACCAGGAAACGCTGGATCTGATCGGACGCCACCATACCGTGGAGGAGATCGAGGAGAAGTTCCGTATGGCGCGTTCCCTTGGATTTGACAACATCAACATGGATCTGATCGTCGGTCTGCCGGGCGAGGACAAGGAAAAAGTGGCGCATACGTTGGAAAAAGTGGAAGCGCTGAATCCGGATTCCCTGACCGTCCATTCCCTTGCGTTAAAGCGTGCAACGAGACTCAACCTGTTCAAAGACAAATATCAGGAAATCTCGTTTGAAAACTCTGCCGAGATCATGAAAATGACGATGGACAGCGCACACCGCATGGAGATGGGACCGTATTACATGTACCGCCAGAAAAATATGGCGGGTAACTTTGAGAATGTCGGCTACTCCCGCGAAGGAAAAGCAGGTATCTACAACATCCTCATTATGGAGGAAAAACAGTCCATTCTGGCCGCGGGAGCCGGAGCGTCCACGAAATTCGTGTTTGAACACGGAGAGCGCATTGAGCGGGTGGAGAACGTGAAGGATCTGAAAAACTACGTGGAGCGTATCGATGAAATGATCGAGAGAAAACGTATCGGAATGGAGAAGTATCTGCCAAAATGAAAGAAAATTCCAGTCAGCAGCTTCACATGCTGCGCTATACCCTGACCGAGCAGCTCATCCATGGCATGGAAGTGAGCAATTTAGCTTACGATCTTGCGCGGGAACTTGGGTATGAGAAAGAAATCTGCTATGAGCTTGCAAAAGCGGGCGTTCTCCACGATATCGGAAAGATTGTACTGGAGAATTACGTAGAAGAACAGGATACACTCGTCGTCGAGGAGATGCGCTTTGTGCGGACCCATTCCACACTGGGCTATGAACTCCTGCAGGGACGCGGCTACTCCGATTTTGTGCTGGAGAGTATTCTGTATCACCATGAAAATTATGACGGAACCGGGTATCCGGCCAATCTGGCGGGAGAAAAGATTCCGTTTGGGGCGCGTATCTTACGCATCTGTGATGTGTACTGCGCGCTGACCTCCGACCGCCCGTACCGGAGTGCGTTTACGCGGAAACAGGCGATGGAGCTTATGACAGAAGAAGTCAAAAATTTCGATCTGAAAATGTTCCTGGCATTTCAGAGAGTGATCCACAGCGGCAGCCGGAAAGCGATCGAGCTTTCTGATGTCGATGAATTGATCCGGGAAATCATAAAGGAGAAAACAGAAAATGGCATTAAAAAAGAAACCGGTTACCGGAATGAAAGATATTTTACCGAAAGAAATGGCAATCCGTGACTATGTGATCCGTCTGATCAAGGAAACTTACGGAACCTTCGGCTTTACCTCCATGGAGACCCCATGCGTGGAGCACATCGAAAACCTGAACAGCAAACAGGGCGGCGAGAATGAGAAACTGATTTTCAAGATCTTAAAAAGAGGAGAGAAGCTGAAACTCGAGACCGCTGAGAAAGAAAACGATCTCGTAGACAGCGGCCTGCGTTATGACCTGACCGTTCCGCTCTGCCGTTACTATTCCAACAACGCAAACGAGCTTCCGTCCCCGTTCAAAGCACTTCAGATGGGAAATGTATGGCGTGCAGACCGTCCGCAGAGAGGAAGATACCGCCAGTTCATGCAGTGCGATATCGATATCCTCGGCGAGCCGACCAACCTCGCAGAGATTGAGCTGATCCTTGCTACCACCACACTGCTTGGAAAACTGGACTTCAAGAACTTTACGATCCGTATCAATGACCGCCGCATCTTAAAAGCAATGGCAGCCTACAGCGGATTCCCGGAGGAGTCCTATGACACCGTATTTATTATCCTCGATAAGATGGATAAAATCGGTTTTGAGGGCGTTGCCAAAGAGCTCGAGGAAGCCGGCTTTGCAAAAGAGTCCGTAGAGAAATACCTGAAAATGTTCGAGGAGATCACCCCGGATACCGCAGGCGTAGAGTACTGCCGTGAGAAACTCGAGGGATTCCTTGACAAAGAGTACGCAGACGGCCTGAAG
The DNA here is from genome assembly GCF_003480845.1 of Blautia sp. TM10-2. NCBI lineage: Bacteria > Bacillati > Bacillota > Clostridia > Lachnospirales > Lachnospiraceae > Blautia > Blautia sp. TM10-2. The sequence goes on from NZ_QUJZ01000004.1 coordinate 83,349, forward strand.
ACCATCATCGACAGTGTTAATGCCGTGAAGACCGCAGAATTCAAGATCGCTTTCGATCCGACTCTGGTGCGCGGAATGTCCTACTATACCGGACCGATCTTCGAGATCGCTATGGATGAGTACGGCGGATCTGTCGGAGGCGGCGGACGCTACGATGAAATGATCGGAAAATTCACCGGAAACCAGACCTGCGCATGCGGATTCTCCATCGGATTTGAGCGTATCGTTATGCTTCTGCTTGAGAGAGATTACCAGATCCCGGGCGCGCAGAAGAAAAAAGCGTACCTGATCGAGAAAAACATGCCGGCAGAGGGAATGCAGAAGATCATTCAGCAGGCGACAAAAGAGAGAAGTGAAGGCACGGCCATCAACATCGCCGTGATGAAAAAGAACAAGAAATTCCAGAAAGAGCAGCTTGCCAGCGAGGGCTACACTGAGATCGAAGAATTTTTTGTTGACAAAATGTAAGGAATATCCAATAATAGTAATCGCATGAAAAAACGATGTGCTGCGGATGCAGATTCTTTGTGTCCGCAGTTCCAAATAGGAGGAACAAGAAAATGGCTGAATCCATGAAAGGCCTGAAGAGAACCTGCCGCTGTGCGGAAGTCACAAAAGCAGATATCGGAAAAAAAGTAACCCTGATGGGCTGGGTACAGAAGAGCCGTAATAAAGGCGGAATTATTTTCGTCGATCTGCGTGACAGAAGCGGTATTATGCAGATTATCTTTGAGAACGGCCCGATCAGTGAGGAAGGTTTTGAGAAAGCAGCAAAACTGCGCAGCGAGTTCGTCATTGCCGTAGAAGGTGAAGTTATGGCCCGCTCCGGTGCTATCAATGAAAATCTGGCAACAGGAGAGCTCGAAGTAAAGGCTGAGTCCTTACGCATTCTTTCCGAGGCAGAAACCCCGCCGTTCCCGATCGAGGAGGATTCCAAGACGAGAGAAGAGCTCCGTCTGAAATACCGTTACCTGGATCTGCGCCGACCGGATATCCAGAGAAACCTGATTATGAGAAGCAAGGTGGCAATGCTCACCCGTGAGTTCATGTCAAAAGAAGGTTTTCTTGAGATCGAAACCCCGATGCTGACCAAATCCACACCGGAAGGCGCCAGAGACTATCTGGTACCGAGCCGTGTTCATCCGGGCAGCTTCTATGCACTGCCGCAGTCTCCGCAGCTGTTCAAACAGCTTCTGATGTGCTCCGGCTATGACCGCTATATCCAGATTGTAAAATGTTTCCGTGACGAGGACCTGCGTGCTGACCGTCAGCCGGAGTTCACCCAGATCGATATGGAGCTTGCTTTCGTTGATGTAGATGATGTTATCGATGTCAATGAGAGACTGCTGGCACACCTGTTCAAAGAGGTGCTCGGCGTTGAGGTACAGCTCCCGATCCAGAGAATGACCTGGAAAGAGGCTATGAACCGTTTCGGTTCCGACAAACCGGACCTGCGTTTCGGTATGGAGCTGGTTGATGTTTCCGAGACCGTAAAAGATACCGAGTTCGTTGTATTTAAGGGCGCACTTGAAAACGGCGGTTCTGTCCGCGGTATTAACGCAAAGGGACAGGGCGCAATGCCGAGAAAGAAAATCGACAAGCTCGTTGAGTTTGCGAAAGGTTACGGTGCAAAAGGTCTTGCATACATTGCAATCCATGAGGATGGAAGCTGGAAATCTTCCTTCTCCAAATTTATGACAGAGGAGCAGATGGAAGCCCTCATCAAAGCCATGGACGGACAGGCTGGAGACCTTCTTCTCTTCGCAGCAGACCGCAACAAGATTGTTTGGAACGTTCTTGGCGCACTTCGTCTGGAACTGGCAGAGCAGATGGGACTTCTCGACAAGAACGAATACCGTTTCGTATGGATTACCGAGTTCCCGCTTCTGGAGTGGTCCGATGAGGAGAACCGTTTCACCGCAATGCATCACCCGTTCACCATGCCGATGGACGAGGATCTGCCGCTTCTGGATACCGATCCGGGCGCAGTTCGTGCAAAAGCTTACGATATCGTCCTGAACGGCACTGAGATCGGAGGAGGAAGCGTTCGTATTCACCAGAACGATGTGCAGGAGAAGATGTTTGAGATGCTTGGTTTCACAAAGGAACAGGCACATGAGCGATTTGGTTTCCTTCTGGATGCTTTCAAATACGGAGTTCCGCCTCACGCCGGACTGGCTTACGGACTGGACCGTCTCGTTATGCTGATGGCAAAAGAGGACAGCATCCGCGACGTCATCGCATTCCCGAAGGTAAAAGATGCTTCCTGTCTGATGACCGAGGCTCCGTCACCGGTTGACGCAGCACAGCTGGAAGAGCTTGGTCTTGAGGTTGAGCCGCAGGCTGAGGAAGAGACAACAGAAGAGTAAAGAAAATTTTGTAATTTACAGGACAGACAATTTTGCAGAAGTGCAGCGTTGTCTGTCCTTTTTTAGGTTTCACTCGATCGGTGTAAAGAAAAACTTAAGAAATTCTTCCACGTCTTCCCCGTTGTTTTGCTGGAAAAAAGTGCTACAATATGGTTTGTAAGAAAGATACGGAAACATCCACAGCAAGTGGAACACATAGAGAAAAAGACAAGGAGGGATCACGATGTTAGTTACATTAGTCATGCTGGCAACCTGTTTTGGTCTGCTCTGCGGAATTGGAATTTTATTTGGGATCGTCGGACTGCTGCTGAAATTTGGAGGAAAAGTCCTCGGCGCATGCGCCACTATTCTTCTCCCGATCGGCGTGATCTGGCTTGGATTTAAAATCGTGTTCGCCGTCGTTCCGCTTCTGTTCAAACTGGTCTGTGCAGCGCTGATCTGTTATCTCGTATACCGCATTCTGCGGGAGATGAAACTTGTAGCATAAAAAATAAAATCTAACAGATTCGAAAGAAAACCTGCTTTCCGTCATAAACACGGAGGCAGGTTTTTAATGACAAAAACAAAAATCTATTTTCAGAAAAAGCCAGTATTTGCTAAAAAAAGAGTAAGGAAAAAGTAAGAAAACAAAAAACAAAATGTGATACGATAGAACTAACTTGGGAAAGCAGAAAATTAATTTGTAAAATAGAAAAGTGGGAGGAAGCGTATGAAGAAAAAAGTAATCGCGATTGTGTGTGCAGTCGCAGTGCTGGCGGCAGCCGGAGGGGGAGTGACATGGCATTTCCTTGGAAACAGTACAAAAGAGGACGATAACGTCGTCTATGTCAATACTGTAAAAGCCCTGACCAATCTGGGAACCGGAAATGGAATGGAAAACCGCTATGCCGGTGTTGTGGAGTCGGAAAATACCTGGAAGGTAGAGAAAAACAGCGAGAAAAAGGTAAAGGAAGTTTATGTGGAAGTCGGTCAGGAGGTTCAGGTCGGAACACCGCTGTTCTCCTACGATACCGAGAAATTCCAGAGTGACCTCGAGCAGGCGCAGCTGGATCTGGAACGTATAAACAATGAACTTTCAAGTATGAATACCAATATCGACCAGCTTTACAAAGACAAAAAGCAGGCATCAAAAGACCAGCAGGCAAGCATCACACTGGAAATTCAGGAAGCGGAGCTGGATTTAAAGAAAAAAGAATATGAAGGAAAATCAAAACAGGCGGAGATTGATAAATTAAACGATAACATCACCAATGCGACCGTGATCAGCGAAATCGCCGGTGTTGTAAAATCAATCAACAACGATGACAGCAGCGCCGGCGCTTACTCCGGTGACAACTCCGACAATTCCTTCCTGACCGTTCTTGCAACGGGAGATTTCCGTGTAAAAGGCCAGATCAATGAACAGAATATGAGCGACGGTTCGATTACCGAAGGAAGCCAGGTGATCGTGCATTCTCGTGTAGATGAGAATCAGACCTGGACCGGAACCGTGACAAAGATTGATCGGGAAAATGCACGGACAGGAAGCAATAACGTTTACAGCAGTTCGGGAGACGGTATGACGCAGTCAAGCAACTATCCGTTTTATGTACAGCTCGATGGAACAAATGGCCTGATGCTCGGTCAGCACGTTTACGTAGAGCCGGATGTCGGCCAGCAGGAAGTCAAAACAGGAATCTGGCTGTCTGACTCCTTTATCAACGATGTCGACAGCAATCCTTACGTCTGGGCCGATAATGGAAAAGGCAAACTGGAAAAACGAAGCGTAACCCTTGGAACACACGATGAAAATATGATGGAATATCAGATCACCGACGGCCTTGCAGAAGATGATGCAATCACCTTCCCGGAGGACGGTCTGGAAGAAGGGATGAAGACCGTAGTCAGCACCGACGGATCACTGGGACAGAGCAATCCGGCCGGCGGCGAGGATGACGGAATGGTGGATGACGGTATGCTTGACAACGACGATGGAATGGTCGACGACGGTATGACGCAGGATGAAAACGGCATGGTTGACAATACCATGGACGGCGCAGAGTACAGCGGTGAGGAAGATACAACGAACGTGATCGGCGGCGCCGACAATGGTAAGGCAGAACCGGCAGACACACAGGAAGCCGGATCAGCAGATGACGGGGAGGTGCAGCCGTGATTCTGGAATTAGAGAATATCTGTAAAGAATATATGCAGGGCAAAATCCCGGTTCCGGTTCTGAAAAACATCAACTTCTCCATGGAAGAAGGCGAGTACGTTGCGATCATGGGTCCTTCCGGTTCCGGAAAAACAACACTGATGAATATTGTCGGCTGCCTCGACCAGGCGACGAGCGGACGGCTGATCCTCGACGGACAGGACATCAGCAAATGCAGTGACAATCAGATGTCGGACATCCGCCTGCAGAAAATCGGCTTTGTCTTCCAGAACTTCCAACTCCTTGCAAGACAGAGCGCAATGGAAAATGTATGCCTGCCGTTGACGTACGCGGGCGTGCCGAAAAAAGAGAGAAGAGAGCGGGCAGCGATTGCCCTCGAGCGGGTGGGGCTCGGCGACCGTATGAGTTTCAAACCGACCCAGCTCTCCGGCGGACAGAAACAGCGTGTGGCGATTGCAAGAGCGATCGTCAACCATCCGAAAATTCTGCTGGCTGATGAGCCGACCGGAGCGCTCGACTCCCATTCCGGCGAGCAGGTCATGGAGCTGTTCCAGAGCCTGAACGATGAGGGCGTCAGCATCTTGATGATTACGCATGACGCGGAGATCGCATCGATGGCACAGCGCACCGTGGAGATCCGCGACGGAATGATGAAATCGAAGGAGGTGGCCGAAGCATGAAAAAAGGAAAAGCCGCAAAGAAAGCAGCGATTGCAGTCGTGACAGCGGTTGCCGTGGGTGGCGTAAGTGTCGGCGGCTATTATGGGATTCGCCAGGCGCAGAAGACAACCGTAAAAGTGTATCCGGTCAGTGACTTTACGAGTGGATACTGGGGAGACAGCATGAACATGGAAGGCCAGATCACCTCGACGGCTTCCCAGAACATCTATCTTTCCGACAGCCAGACCATTTCCCAGGTTCTCGTCAAAGAGGGCGATGTGGTAAATGCCGGAGACACGCTGATGACATACGATACCAGCATGATCGAGCTGGATCTGGAAACGCAGCAGTTACAGCTTGCACAGACAAAGCTGAAAATCCAGCAGAGTGAAAAAGAACTGGAAAAGCTGAAAAAGACAAAACCGGTATCGGATACGCCGCTGAATCCGGTGGAGCCGGATTTCCCGGATTTCCCGGATTTTCCAGATGAACCCATCGATCCGGATTTCCCGGACGAACCGATTCCGACCCCAGAACCGGAGCCGACGTACGAGGATGCTGTTCTGTACAGCAGTACGAATAAGCTTGTATTTGGTTCCAAACCATACAAAGGAGAAGGAACGCAGGAAGACCCATACACCTATCTCTGCGCACCGGGAACAGTCCTAACAGGCGGATTCCTGAATCAGATGGCAGGATACGCGGATGAAAAGGGAACGAAAAAAGAAGAGGACAGCGAAGGATACTGGTTTCGCCTGGAGATTCATGAGGAAAACAAAGCCGCAGAGGCGCTGGAAACCGTGTGGGAGCAGGATGGAACGAAGATTGCGAAAGTATACGAGACTTCGTATGAAGCAGTCCTGAGTCTGAAAGAATCCGAATCGGCGGATGCACCGGAAATAAAAATCACCACGCCGCTTGCCAACACAGAGGTGGCAGAGGGCGGCGAGCTGAAGCTGAAAATCGGAATCAATGAGAAGAAAGATACCGAAGAGAAGCCGGATGAGAAAGCAGACGATAAAACGGATGATAGAACCGAGAGTCCGTCCGAGGACGATGTGACACAGCCGGGTGAAGCCGGAAATGGAAGCGGTGAGGCAGACGATTCCACAGAAAACACCGAAACGGATGGCACTTACACATACGTCTGGAAACACAACGGAAAGACAATCGACGGAGATTTTAAGGATACTTACACAAAAGAAAACATCACAAAAGAGGATGCCGGAATCTATACAGTAGAAGTGACAGCGAAAAATGACAAGGGTACTTCCATGGCAGTCAGCACTGCAAATGTGGCGGTAAAAGAAGGAACGATTACCCCGACACCAAGTGTAACTCCGACCCCGAGCGTTACGCCGGGACCGAGTGTAACTCCAGAGCCGACCGTCAGCCCGGAACCAAGTACAACACCGATTCCGACCACAGAGCCGGTTCCAACAGAAACTCCGGTGCCGAGCGAGACCCCAGTTCCGACGGAAACGCCGACGCCGACTGAAGCCCCGGCAGAACCGGAAGCGGAACCGCAGAGCGAAGATGCGCCGGAAGCAGTGCAGACGACAGCAAAAACCGTATTCTACGGTGAAAAAGCATCGGTACAGTCCCTCTTTACATCATCCACAGGAAGCAGCGCAAATAACAATACTTCTTCCGGTGATGATACCCAGATGACCTACACAAAAGATGAGTTGAAAAAAGCCATCAGCGAAAAAGAAAGCCAGATCCGTAATCTGAAGCTTGATCAGAAGGAAGAGGAACTCAAAGTCAAAAATACGCAGAAATCCCTGGATTCCCAGACCGTAAAAGCGACGATCAGCGGTGTGGTAAAGAAGGTTGGAAATGCAGAAAACCCGTCCAACGACGGAAGCGCCTTTATCCAGGTCAGTGGAAACGAAGGTCTGTACGTGCGCGGCTACTTAAGCGAGACGTATCTCGATCAGGTAAAAGTCGGCGATGAACTTAACGTGACTTCCTGGTCTTCGGGTGCTTTTGCAGCGGCAACCGTAACCGAGATTTCTCCGTACCCGACAACAAGCTACATGTCGTACAGCGAGACACCAGCCTCCTTCTATCCGTTCACAGCCGTTATCCCGGAAGGCGGAGAAGGTTTTGAAAACGGTGACTGGATCGAGATTGCAATCACTGTCGGAAACGATGTAGAAAACGGCAACGGCCTGTACGTCAGCAAAGAATTCATCCGCGAGGAAAACGGACAGAAATTCGTTTATATCCGGGATGAAAATGATAAATTAAAGAAACAGAATGTGGTAACCGGAAAACTTCTGTGGGGCAGTTATTACGAAGTGAAGAGCGGTCTTTCCGAAGAGGATTACATTGCATTTCCGTACGGCAAAACCGTGGTGGAAGGCGCAGACACGAAGGAATCCAGTTCATCGGATTATTACAACAGTTAAGGAGGCGCATTATGTTAGAAAATGTAAGACTTTCCTTTCAGGGAATCTGGTCACACAAAATGCGTTCCTTCCTGACGATGCTGGGTATTATCATCGGAATTGCGTCGATCATCTCAATTGTCTCCACGATCAAGGGAACGAATGAGCAGATCAAACAGAACCTGATCGGAGCTGGAAACAACAACGTGACCGTCAGCTTAAAGCAGGGCGACGGCGATTACTGGATGGACAACGGACTGCCAAGCGGCGTGTCGAAACTGTCCGATGATCAGAAAAAGCGGATCCGCGAGCAGGATCAGGTGGAAAATGCATCGTTTTACACCGAAAGAACGTATGTGAGCGGCATCGCAAAAGGAAACACAACACTGGACAGTGCGAAGGCGCTTGGCGTGGATGAAAATTATCTGTCGACGTGCGGATATCAGATTTATCAGGGACGCGGCTTTGTGGAGAGCGATTTCTCGAAGACCCACAAAGTTGTCCTCCTCGACGATACCGCAGTGCTGACACTCTTCCCGGATGAGTCGCCGGTCGGCAAAACGATCGAGATCATGGGAGAGCCGTTCACGGTGATCGGCGTGATCAAAAAAGCCGATTCGTTCCAGCCGGTCATCAATTCCAGAGATGACTACTATACGTACAATCAGGAATCTTATCCGCTGGTGCTGATGCCGGATGTCTGCTGGCCGATCGTATTCCAGTATGATGAACCGGAAAATGCCGTTGTGATGGCAAAAACGACCGAGGATATGAGCACGGTGGGAAAGACAACAGCGGATATCATGAACGAATCCGTGACCAATACAACTGATTCTCTTTCCTATCAGGCAGAGGATCTGCTGGAGAAAGCAAAGAGTCTGCAGGAGTTAGGCCAGAGCACGAACCAGCAGCTGATCTGGATCGCGAGCATTTCGCTTCTGGTCGGCGGTATCGGTGTTATGAATATTATGCTGGTATCTGTAACGGAACGTACAAGCGAGATCGGCCTGAAAAAGGCGATCGGAGCAAGAAAACGCAGAATTCTGTTCCAGTTCCTGACCGAGGCGGCGGTGCTCACCAGCATCGGCGGACTGCTCGGCGTGCTGGGCGGCATTATCATGGCACAGGTGATTTCGAGGGTATCGCAGACGCCTGTGGCGATCAGTATTCCGGCAATCATTTTCTCCGTGGTCTTCTCCATGGTGATCGGTATCGTATTCGGACTGCTGCCGTCGGTAAAAGCAGCGAACCTGAATCCGATCGATGCGCTGCGAAGAGAATAGAACAAAAAAGAGTTGAAAAATCCGTGCGGGTACAGCGTAGGTGCTGGATCCGTGCGGATTTTTTGTGCGGCGTGTGCGGATGAAACTTAAGATCTTTACTTTTTGCGGAAAGTCGGTTATACTGGAAAATAAGCGCAATTTGCGGCGCAGCAAAGAGGCATTCGAGTTTCGGATTCGGTATGTTTATGAAAATATAAGAAAGATTCAAAGACATTTCACATTCGTTTATGGTATAATCAAACAAGAGTATGACCAACGAAAAGGAGTATACGCGAATGAATATTTTGTTTTTTATCACACCGAAAAGTGAAACGGCTTATCTGTATGACGACTGCTCACTTCGGCAGGCCATCGAGAAGATCGAATATCATAAATACACGGCGGTTCCGGTACTGAACAAAAAGGGCTGCTATGTGGGAACACTGACGGAAGGAGATCTGCTCCGCATCATAAAAGAACGGTATCTGCTGAATTACCATGAAGCAGAGGATATCCCGCTCTGGCAGGTTCCGAAACGGTGGAATTATGAGTCCGTCAACATCAACAGCAACATCGAGGACCTGATCGAGATGTCCATGCGGCAGAATTTCGTTCCAGTTGTGGATGACGAGGGAATCTTCATCGGCATCATCCGAAGAAGAGATATCATCCAGTACTGTTATCAGAAAAGCGGCATCAAAGAAGAGGAAGAAGCCCGGCGCAGCGCGCGGAAACAAAACGCAGAACAGATGATTCTGCAGTAAAGAAGAAAATGAGGGAAACATTATGAAAAAACTGATCGATCTTATCCAGGAAGAGCTGGTAAAAGCCTTTACCGCTGCGGAGATGGACCCGTCCTATGCAAGGGTTTCCGTTTCCAACCGCCCGGATCTGTGCGAATACCAGTGCAACGGCGCAATGGCAGCTGCAAAAGCATACCACAAAGCACCGATCCAGCTGGCTGAAGCAGTTGTAGAAAAAGTGACCGATCACAGCGTGATCGGTGAAATTGAAGCCGTAAAACCGGGATTCATCAACCTGAAAATCAACCCGGAATTTCTGGCAGATTATCTTTCCAAAATGCAGAACGATGAAGAGCTTTCTGTAGAGAAAGCAAAAAATCCGAAAACCATCATCGTAGATTACGGCGGAGCAAACGTGGCAAAACCGCTTCACGTCGGCCATCTCCGTTCCGCGATCATCGGCGAGAGCATCAAGCGTATGGGACGCTTCATGGGCCACAACATGATCGGTGACGTTCATCTTGGAGACTGGGGTCTGCAGATGGGACTGATCATCACCGAGCTGCAGGAGCGCCATCCGGAGCTTGTTTATTTTGATGAGTCTTTTACGGGAGAGTACCCGGAGGAAGCACCGTTTACGATCAGCGAGCTCGAGGAGATTTATCCTTGCGCAAGCGGCAAATCGAAAGAGGACGAGGACTATAAGAAACGTGCACTCGAGGCAACGAGAGAGCTGCAGCAGGGCAGAAGAGGATATCGTGCGATCTGGAAACACATTATGAACGTTTCTGTTGCCGATCTGAAAAAGAACTATGGAAACCTCGACGTTCATTTCGATCTGTGGATGGGTGAGTCCGATGCACAGGAGTACATTCCGGACATGGTAGATTACCTGAAAGACAATGGTTATGCACATTATGACCAGGGCGCACTCGTTGTTGATGTCAAAGAAGAGACAGACACAAAAGAGATCCCGCCGTGCATGATCTTAAAATCCGATGGAGCAGCTCTGTATGATACGACAGACCTGGCAACCATCATCCAGCGTATGAAACTGTACAAGCCGGACGAGATCTGCTATCTGGCAGACAAACGTCAGGAGCTTCACTTCGTACAGTGTTTCCGCTGTGCAAGAAAAGCAAAACTGGTGAATGATGATACCGTTCTTTCCTTTATCGGCTTTGGTACCATGAACGGAAAAGACGGAAAACCGTTCAAGACCCGTGAGGGCGGCGTTATGCGTCTGGAGCGTCTGATCGGCGAGATCAACGATGAGATGTATCAGAAGATCGTGGAGAACCGCAGCGTAAAAGATACGGATGCAAGAGGAACGGCACAGATTGTCGGACTGTCTGCTATTAAATACGGTGACCTGTCCAACCAGGCATCGAAAGATTATGTATTCGATGTTGAGAGATTTACTTCCTTCGAGGGAAACACCGGTCCGTACATCCTGTACACGATCGTTCGTACAAAATCCATCCTCGGAAAATATAAAGAAGAGGGAAATGAACTGAAGAAAGGCGCACTTCTGGCACCGAAGAGCGACAGCGAGAAAGCTCTGATGCTTTCCGTATCCCGTTTCAACGGCGTTGTGGAGAACGCATTCGAGGAGAAAGCACCGCATAAGATCTGTGCTTATATCTACGAGCTTGCAAACGAGTTCAACCATTTCTACCACGAGACCAAGATCTTAAGTGAGCAGGATGAGGCAAGAAAAGCATCTTACCTGGCACTGCTGGATCTTGTCCGCGAGGTACTTGAGACCTGCATCGACCTGCTGGGATTCTCGGCACCGGAACGGATGTAAGATTCGTCAAGAGGGAAAAAATAGATAAAAAACAGGCGATTTTTTTGGCAGCCGTCGGCTTCTGTAGTTCTTGCGGAAACGGCGGCTGTTGTGTTATACTTACATCACGATTTTTCATCCGCTTGGACATTCGTCCTGAAAAATCGATTCTATATTACTCTATCGAAGAGCCATTCGGCTCAATTTATATCCATGTACAAAAACAGAATATCGGACTGACAAACACTTTGACGTAAAAAGAGGAGGCGGGATCATTGGAAAAGTAGAACTTCCGGGAGGGAAGTATCGCCTGCTGTCAGTGCTCGGAAGAGGGGCAACGTCTGTCGTTTATCTTGCAGAGAAAACTGGATCCGGAAAGCGGTATGCAGTCAAGGTAAGTATATGTGACAGGGAAAAACTGCGCCGGGAAGCGTTTCTTTTACAGAAGTTTTCATATCCCGGGATTCCCTGTGCGGTGGAACTTCTGGAAAGTGGGACAAAAAGCTTTCTGGTGATGGAAGCTGTAAACGGAAAATCTATCGGACAGCGTATGCGTAAGGGAGAACGGTTTTCCAGCCGGGAAATTCTGAAAACGGGAATTGCCCTGAGCGGGATTCTCTGTTATCTCCATGCACAGAACCCGCCGGTTTTCTACCGGGATCTGAAGCCGGACAACGTGATGATAACAGAGCGTGGTGAAATATACCTTGTGGATTTCGGTGCAGCCGGAACAGAAGAAACGGGTGTGGAAGTCCGTTATGGAACCCGCGGTTATGCAGCGCCGGAGCAGTATGACGGGAAGTGTGACGCCCGTTCCGATCTTTATGCACTCGGCGCACTGCTTGCGGCAATGGCGAAGCATGCGAAAAAGCGGCAGAAAAGAGGACTCTGGCGGGTGATGGAAAAGTGTATGCAGAAAAAGCCGGAGGAGCGGTATGCGTCTGCCGGAGAAGTCAAAAAGGCACTGCGGCGGCTGGAAAGAAAGCAAAAAGGCAGGAAGACTCTGCGGATCTTTGCAGTTTTTGCTTTTCTGACAGGAGGAGCGGCTGCGGTTGCCAGCAGGATGCCATGGGGGCAGTTTCCGGCGGCAGACGAATGGGAGGAGCAGGGAGATCTCTGGTTCTGCGGAAATCCGGTGGAAGAAGGCAGTCTGCCGAACTACCAGAAAGCGCGGGAAGCGTTCTTAAAGGCAGACCATCTCAGTCAGGCGGGGCGTGTGGAGCAGGAACTTGTGGAATACTGTCTGGCGGATGATGCGGCAAGGGAAAAAATGCAGATGGAGCCATTGCTGGCTGAATTTTATGATGACACGCAGCAGGAGCCGGAAAAGGAAAAACGCTGCCGCAGATATCTTGCTGTTGCAGGAATGTATTTCAGTTTTTCCGAAGAACTGGCGCGTGAAAATGACACAGACGCCATGCGGAAAGGAATCGAAGTGCTGGAAAAGGCCGCAGGCGAGAATATGGAGGGGCAGTGGGAGGCGGTTATCTGGCAGAGACTGGCGGATGCGTGCTATCTTGGCGGAAAATCCGGGGATGGGGAAAGAGAACAGGACTGGTGCCAGGAGAGTTTTCTCTATTACGAACGGCTTCTGTGCAGCAGACAGGATGGAAACCGGCGGAAAAATCTGCTCAGGGCCGCAGAGCTGGCACTTCAGTTCGACATGCAGGAAAAAGCAGAACAGTACCTCAACGAGGCCGCAGAAATTCCGGGAATGGAGGAGGATATTTTTTATCAGCAGATCAGAAAAAGATGGGAGGAAGCAGGATGAGAAAAAAGACCATATGCGCAATGATGACAGGATTCCTGGCAGTCCAGGGAATCGAAGTCCACGCGGAGACACAGCAGACGACAGGCGAGGCCGCAAGTGCGGTGGAAAGCGTGGAATTAGAAGCTGAAATCATCGAGAACAGTGATGTGACAGATGCAGACGGGAAAGCCGGACCGGAGGAACTGCTGCCGGACGAAAAGTCAGAAGAAGAACCGCCTATAGAAGAGAAACCAGAGCAGGAACCAGAGCCGCCGGAAGAGAAAACAGATCCGGCAGAGACCGGAAAGAAAGAGAAAGAAGGAGAAGAAAAAATGCTTCCCCCGACGGTAATTCCGGATCCGGAGAAAGAACCAGCGGAAAGGTGGGAAGAAGAGGAGAAAGAAATTTCGGAAGATTCAGAATCGGGGAAGCCAGGAGAATTGCCGGAGGCAGGAGATATGGGTTCCGGGGAATCGGAATCAGAGGAAGGATGTGAAGAAACAGATACAAAAGAATCAGAGACAGAAGAGTCAGATTCGGAGAGAACGGATTTTGGAGAAATGGACACAGAAAAACCAGATTATGAAGATACAGGTTCAGAAAAATCCGGAACGGAAAATTTGATGCCAGAAGATCCGGAACCGGAAAAGCCTGATATGGAAGAAACGAAGCAGGAATCTCCGTCAACCGAAAAAGAGTCAGAAAATCAAACCTCGGAAACAAAAGCACCAGAAAAAGAGGAGCCTACCGTAATGCCAGATGCCGGAAAGTCAAACACAGAAAAGCAGGAACAAACGGGGCCCGGGCAATCGTCTCCGGAGAAAGAAGAACTCAAAACAGACGAACAGCTGCCCGTTGCTGCAGCCACGCCCGAGGAGGTGACCCAAGATCCAGATGATATTCCGCTACAAACAGAAGAAAGCAGTCCTCCGCCTGCCGAAACTCCATCTAAGAGTGCCGGGGAGGAGCCATCTCAAATACGGCCGCAGATCATCGCCGATTTCGTATTATCACAGATAGCAGACGAAGATTTCGAAGCGCCGAACCCCCTGATTATCCGCCCGGCCGACACCAGCGTCGAAATAGATCCCGGTTATACCCCGGAAATTCTGCTCGAGGGAGCCGCCGACACGGCTGAAATTCTTTCCTGCATGGTAAATGGCTCCGAAGCCGAATACGAATGGAAAGAAAACAAAATCTGTCTGAAAGCCGAGAGCCTTTCCGAAGGCTACAACCGCATCACTGTAAAAGTGCGTGGCGCAGACGGCATTGTACGAACCATGAAACCGTGGGAAGTCAACGTGAAACCAAAAACTTCCACACTTGTCAGCCAAAGAACCAGCCAGAAACCAAAAGGAACCCGCCTCTTGCAGTCCTTAAGGCGCCTCTGGAACCTGATTCGTGCCATTGCCGAAATTCAGAATCAGACCACCCGCTATCTGCGTGCACTCTGCAGAAAATAGCCTGATCCGGTTTTGTTTGTATTTCTAATTTCGATATGCTAGAATAAAAGACATGTCATACGATAAAAAAGTAAAAGAGGAAATAAGAGTATGTCAGATATGATATTATTTGATCTGGACGGAACCCTGACCGATTCCGGTCCTGGAATTACAAGATGCGTACAGTATGCGCTGGCATCCTTTGGCATCGAAGAGCCGGATCTGGAAAAACTGAACTGTTACGTGGGGCCGCCGCTTCTGGAATCTTTCATGAATTTTGCAGGCCTTGGCTGCGAAGAAGCACAGCAGGCCATCACAAAATACCGGGAGCGGTACGAGGCAGAGGGCATTTTTGAAAATGAAGTATACGAGGGAATCCCGGAGGTTCTGGCGTATCTGAAAGAGAAGGGAAAAATTCTGGCGGTAGCATCGTCCAAACCGGAAAAATACGTGGAGCAGATCCTGGAGCATTTCGAAATCAGAAAGTATTTTACCGTAGTAACCGGTTCAGAAATGAACGAAACCAGAACCGATAAAGGAGAAGTCATCGCAGAGACGCTGCGCCGACTCGGAGCAGAAGACAGCCGTTCCGACGTGGTGATGGTTGGTGACAGAAGCTATGACGTAATCGGGGCAAGAGAAAACGGACTGCTCTGTGTCGGCGTATCGTATGGGTACGGCGGAAGAGAGGAACTCGAGGCAGCAGGTGCCGCAAAGGTATGTGATACACCGGAAGAACTGAAACTGCTGGCGGAGGATCCGAAAGAAGAGAAGAAAAGACGCGACCGCATCAAAAAAATGAAGCCGGAGCGTATCCCGTGGCTGACAAGAGGAGAAAGTGGAACAGGAATCTTTGCGCCGAAAGAGAAAAAAGCAGAGAATATAAAAGAAAAAAGGACAGCGAAAACAGAGCCAAAAACGGAGGAAATCGTAATTCCTATCCAGCGGAAGCTATGGCGTCTTTTAAAACCGCTTCTGACGTACGAACTGTTTCTGATCGGAGCAACCGTACTTCTGGCGCTGATCCTGATGACGTTTACGACCGGCGGTTATCTGGAAGAGCGTATGCACGCGACATCCGTTCTTGCATCAGCAATCGGCAGTCTGGCGGCGATCCCGGTTCTCTGGAAACAGTACAAAAAAGATGAAGGCATGTTCCCGAAACCGGAAAAACGGTGGAGTGCGGCAGAGGCAGCCGCCTGTATTCTGCTGGTTATGACCTTCGGCCATCTCCTGAATACTGTAATGAACGTGACCGGCTTTACCAGAATCTTTTCCGGCTATCAGGACATGGCATCAAAGATTTATGAAGGACAGAACCCGCTGCTTCTGATCCTGTCCGTCGGTGTGCTGAGCGCGGCCGCAGAGGAAATTGTTTTCCGCGGCATGATTTACCGCAGGGCAAAAGATTTCTGGGGAACCGGCTGGGGCATCGCAGCATCATGTCTGCTGTTCGGTGCATATCACGGCAATGTGACGCAGTTTGTCTATGCAGCCGTGGTAAGTGTGCTTCTGATCCTTATTTATGAGCGGTGCGGAACACTCCTTGCCCCGGTTCTTGCGCACATGGCAGAAAATATCTGGGGACTTTACCGGAGCCAGTTCGTATCCTGGATGACCCAAAAAGCGCCGGCAGGTGCATGGATGTTCATCTTTTTGGAAGCGGTAATCTGCGCCGGAACATTCTGGTATCTGTTTTTAAAGGATAAACAGGGAAAAACACAAAAATAACAGAAAAAAACCGCAGAATCCGCGAAAAAAATGCTTGTCATGAAAAAAACTCTGTGATACAATCTTACTGTTGCACAATAAGCACCCATGCGGTACCAAGGATGGTGCCTGTTTTTTGAAAAACAGGTTCCAAGGTGAAAAAACATGGGGAAGAATAAAACCATAAGGAGATAAAACAATGAGCGTAATTTCAATGAAACAGTTACTGGAAGCCGGTGTTCATTTCGGACATCAGACAAGAAGATGGAATCCTAAAATGGCTCCGTACATCTACACAGAGCGTAATGGTATCTACATCATCGACCTGCAGAAATCTGTAGGAATGGTAGATGACGCATACAAAGCTGTTGCAGACATCGCAGCAGACGGCGGCACAATCCTTTTCGTAGGAACCAAAAAACAGGCTCAGGACGCTATCGCTGTTGAGGCAGAGCGCTGCGGAATGTACTATGTAAACGAGAGATGGCTCGGCGGTATGCTGACCAACTTCAAAACCATCCAGAGCCGTATTGCAAGACTGAAAGCAATCGAGACCATGGAGCAGGATGGCACCTTCGAAGTTCTTCCGAAAAAAGAAGTCATTGAGTTAAAGAAAGAGCTTGCAAAACTGCAGAAAAACCTTGGCGGTATCAAAGAAATGAAGAGACTGCCGGACGCTATCTTCGTAGTAGATCCGAAAAAAGAGAGAATCTGCGTACAGGAAGCTCATACACTGGGAATTCCGCTGATCGGTATCTGCGATACCAACTGCGATCCGGAAGAGCTTGACTATGTAATTCCGGGTAATGACGACGCTATCCGTGCCGTAAAACTGATCGTTTCCAAAATGGCAGACGCAGTGATCGAGGCAAAACAGGGCGAGGCTGAGGAAGCTGCATACGAAGAAGCAGCAGAGACAGACGCTGAATAATTTACGCGAAGTAATGAACTGGGGGGAACTTGAAATTCAGGTTCCCTTCGGCGAATCTCACAATAGCAGACCGGCATGAAGATGCAGTCTGCTGAATCACGTATACGGAGGAATAAAACAATGGCTATTACAGCAGCAATGGTAAAAGAGTTAAGAGAAGTAAGCGGTGCTGGTATGATGGACTGCAAGAAAGCTCTTACAGCTACCGAAGGTGATATGGACAAAGCAATGGAGTTCCTGAGAGAAAAAGGACTTGCTACTGCTCAGAAAAAAGCTGGCAGAATCGCAGCTGAGGGTATCGTTATGCTGAACGTATCCGAGGATGGAAAGAAAGCTGTCGCTGTAGAAGTAAACGCTGAGACAGACTTCGTTGCAAAGAACGAGAAATTCCGTGGCTATGTAGCACAGGTTGCAGAGCAGGCTATGGATACAACTGCAGCAGACGTAGAAGGATTCCTGGCAGAGCCTTGGAAATTCGATACCAACGAGACCGTTGGCGAAGAGCTGGCTCATCAGATCGCTACCATCGGCGAGAACATGAACATCCGTCGTTTCCAGCAGGTAAAAGAGGAGAACGGTTTCGTTGCTTCTTATACTCATATGGGCGGTAAAATCGGTGTTCTGGTTGACGTTGAGACAGATGTTGTAAACGATGACCTCAAAGAGATGGCTAAAAACGTTGCAATGCAGATTGCAGCTCTTCGTCCGCAGTACACAAACCGCGACGAAGTAAGCGCTGATTACATCGCACATGAGAAAGAAATCCTCATGGCTCAGATTCAGAACGACCCGAAAGAGTCCCAGAAACCGGAAAAAGTTATCCAGGGAATGATCCAGGGCCGTATCAACAAAGAGCTCAAAGAGATCTGCCTGCTTGACCAGGTATACGTAAAAGCAGAAGACGGAAAACAGTCCGTAGCTCAGTACGTAGCACAGGTTGCTAAAGCAAACAACGCAACCGTAGCAGTAAAAGGCTTCGTTCGTTTCGAGACCGGTGAAGGAATCGAGAAGAAAGAAGAGAACTTTGCTGAGGAAGTTGCAAAACAGATGGGAAACTAATTTATCAATCGCAAGACTGGTAAAAAGCAAATTAAATAGCGTATTTAAGCGGTTTCTGCCTATTTTGACAAGTGTTATGAACTACTGTAAAATCTCACAAAATATCGTGCTATTTTGGGTACAGATTGGGTAGGGTATTGGGTAAAGAAATTTACCCAACCTCTTAACGAGGAATTTACTTGTTGTTTAAAAATAGAAAGGGAACGCTGTGAGTGTTGAGGGTGTATTGCATTTTGCAATATGCCCTCAAATTTTTTAAAAAAATAATGTTAAAGATTGGGGAATATGCTAGAATAAGAGAAATAAACAAATTAGAATTTGAGGTGGAGATATGTATGAAATACGAAAAATACATAGCAATGAAGTAATGGAAGCCCTTGCTTTAGCATTAGAAGTGTTTTTACAATTTGAAGCACCGGACTATAAACCGGAGGGAATTGAAACATTCAAGCGAGATATAGTTGAAAATGATGAATTTATTTCAAAATGTCAACAAGGTATCTGCCCTATATATGCGGCGTTTGACAAGGGTAAAATGATTGGAATTATCGGTATGTATTCAAACAGGAAGCATATCAACTTAGCATTCACAAAGAAAGAATATCATCGTCAAGGTGTAGCTACTTCAATTTTTCAGTATCTTTTAGCAGATATTTTGAAAGATGCTCCAAAGTTGCACGAGATTACTTTAAATTCGTCACCATACGGTAAGCCATTTTATCTTCATATCGGATTTAAGCCACAATCAGACGAGCAAGAAATAGACGGGATTAGGTTTACCCCTATGAAGTACACAATCTGATAAACTTCAGTTTGTAAAATTGAAAAATGTGAATTTGGAGGATAATAGGATGTTAGAATTTAGATATGATACTCAACTTTTGATTGAAGGCGAAAATCTTGATGAAGATAAAATAAATGAATATTTCACAAATAATTTTAAAGGAGATTGCTTATTGGCGGTTGGAGATGAAGAATTGATTAAAATTCATTTTCATACAAATGAGCCATGGAAAGTGTTAGAATATTGTTCTCAAATCGGAGAAATCTATGATATTGTTATTGAAGATATGGATAGACAGGCGAGAGGGTTAAAGGGGTAAATTCCATATTATTGCAGACAGTTTTTTTATTGACTGTCTGCTTTTTCTTTTTAATTATAATTGATAGTGGTACTATAAAATGGTTCATATCCATTGCGAAAAGACCATTTAGAGTGATACAGATTGATTGTAAGAATAGTAGGAGTTCCGTTGATTTGATTATGTTCTGCTTCGATTTCCGCTATTACTTCATCTGTATTCCAGTATTGATATACAATAACTTGTAGTTCGGTATCACGATTAGCCCCATTGCTGAATGACATACTGTTAAATACAAGATAATCGGGCAAGCTAATGTAATAGAGAATGCCTGCAAGCAAGACTAGAATAATAGTGGCAAATAACAATTTCTTTTTCATTTTGATATACCTCTGTTTCTGTATAGTTATAGGGATAAGTATATAGTACCTCACTATATAGTGAATTACTACATAAAGATTTATTGAATATACTTTTATGTAGAGGTGAGGCAATGAAGTATGGACATTTGGAACTTCACATAGAGGAACTGCTGAAAGAAAAAGGAATTAGTAAGAATACCATTTGTAAGGAATTGGATATACCGAGGTCTAATTTTAATCGTTATTGCAGAAATGAATTTCAGAGATTAGACGCACAACTAATCTGTAAACTGTGCAGTTACTTGGAGTGTGGAATAGAAGAACTGATAGAGTATGTGAAAGAATGAGAGCCTGTCGGATTGAAGAAAATTCGTGCAGGCTTTTGTTGTGTCAAGAAAAAGAGAAAATGTAGTGAGGTCAAGGAACAAGGCGTAGCCGATACGCCGTAGGGCAGTCCTTGACGGAACGGACACAGCCAACAGCACCATGATACAGCAGAGGACTTGAAAGGTCGGAAACCTTGCAAGTCCTCTTGTCTGTTACTGGGCGTTATGCTTTAAGTAAAGTGCTTCTTTCTCCAGTTCCTTTTCAAATGCTTTTATGTGACCGTCTTGTATTCCGTTGTCGATATGAAAGCAGTCGTCAGTCTGTGAGTAGGAGAGCATGGTAACTTTCGGTTCATAGGTTGCTGTATCAATTCCATAATAGTAAATCGTGGCGGTTGTTAATACCATGTGAATGCTTTCAAAATCTCTTGTAAAAATTGTATGCCTGTCGGAATAAAAGAAATCAGACGGGCATTCATAGAATTGGGAACTATCCTCTTTCAAAAATAGTGGCAGTATGTGCATTGCATTTCCAGCACGATTGACAAGGACATAAAAGCGTGGAATGAGGGCGGCATATTGTGTCATCATGGCGATATATATATCATCTAAATCATCAAGAAGATACTCAGAGCAGGAGTTGTTATAAAAGACATATTGCAGGGCGTTATCGTTTTGACTTGTATGTTCCATAGGCACATTTTGTCCGTAAAGCCAACGCAAATCTACATCTAAGGAGTCGGCGATCAGTTCCATTTTATCGGCTTTGGGGTTGTATTGTCCCGAAAGATAGGAACTAAACGCCCCTTTGCTGATACCTGTATCTTTGACTATATCTACTTGTTTTTTATTTTTTGCTTTCATGGCAAATTTAATCCGTTCTGCGATTGTATTCATCTGAAAACCCTCTCTTTCCATATCTCGTTATAACTTTTCATATCTTATCGTCTAAGGACACTATACCACAAGTTCAGAAAAAAGAAAATAAAAAGTTTATAAAAAACTAAACTTCCTATTGCAAAACAAATATGTCTGTGCTAATATACAATTAAGTTCAGAAATAACTGAACCACAAACGACGTCGTAATAAGAAATTGAAAATATGAGAAACTGACCTATCGGTTCAACGGGGAGAAAGGAACGTGTATGCAGATTACATTGACAAAAGAACAGGTAAAAGAAGCATTTGGAGAACTTCGTTTCATGGGTGCGGATAACTGTTACCGCTATGATAAAGACAGTAAGAAGAAAACAGAGGAAGTGGAAGCCTTAAAACTTCATCTTGGAAGCATGAAGCTTGGGAACAGCGTGGATATTCGCTTGGAAGCAACGGAACTTCCGAAGATTGAGCCTTATGCGGTGGTGGAACTGGAAGAACCAGTATATGCCCCTTATGTGCAGAGAGGAAACTTTCCTGTATTAGTGGAGAAGATTACCTGTAAGGGTATCCGCCCTGTTGCAAACAAAAATATGTAGGCGGTCAAAGTTCCTGTCCTCGTTCTGACGTACCAAACGGCAGGTTGAGGGCAGGGCAATGGCAACGCCATTGCAGATAGGAGGTATGGTAAATTTGGAAGAAAGAAGCGGAAGTTTTCTTCCAGAACTCCCCTACACTAACAGGGGAGTAATACGACAGAAAGAAGCATTAAGTGCCTTGATAGACTGGTGTCAGATAACGATTAAGGAAGTTCCGTTAGAAGCAGTTATAGAAGATGTACTGAGAATACCTTTGGAACTTATGACCGTAACGGGTTATGAAAAGGGGATTGCAGGACATGAGGTTGTGGCAATCTTCGATAATATCAAGGTGCTAAAGCCGACAGGAAATGCACAGTATCAAGGCTTTCAGATTTTAATGAGTGGGAAAGGCTGTCGCAACTATGAGAATTTTTTACAACTCAATGAGGAAACATGGTTTGATTTCTTGAACAGAGTTTGCCAGTATCATATCAATGTTCCTCGGATTGATTTGGCGATAGATGATAGAAAACCTTATTTGAGTATTCCTGATTTGATTGTACGGACAAAAGAGGGATTGCTTTCCACAAAACTAAGGGAGATAGATTTTCACGACTCGGGAGAACTGAAAGAAGAAGTGTTTCAGAGTAAAGGTGGTAGTCTTTATCTCGGCAGTTCAGCCAGCAATTTGAGATTGGTATTTTATGAAAAAGGATATGAACAGAATAAAAAATATGGAACAGAATTAGACGAAAATTGGAATAGATATGAGTTGAGATTTCGGCAGGAAATGGCAGTTAGCGTAGTACAGGAATTATTGAGATATAGAGATGTGGCAGGACTGGCAATGGAAGTATTGAACAGCAAAATACGATTTTTAGAAAAGCCGACAGACAGCATGACAACACGAAAAAGGCTTTACCCAACCTATCAAGCGTGGGCGGAACTGATGAAAGATATAGGTAAGGTTAAACTTACCATGCAACCACAGAAGAAAAGTTTACAAAAGGTGTGGGAATGGTTAGAAAAGTATGTTGCTCCGTCTTTGAAACTGTTTGCAGAGGTTGGAAAGATAGAGAAAAGGGATTATATCGGTAATCTTGTAGCAAATGGAGAAATGAATATCACACAGAAACAGTTGTATGATGATTACATAAAAGCAAGAAGATTAGAGGAAAGGGGATAATCGTATAGAAAAAGCATTATTAAATTTAAAGGAAGTAAGTGAGTATCTTGGACTTGGAGAAACAAAGACAAGAGAACTCTTGAAAAGTAGAAACTGTCCGTTTTCCATGAAGATTGGGTATCGGTGGTATGCGAACAGAAGATTATTAGACACATGGCTAGAGCAACAAGCAAAAAGTTATTGAAGTTCTGATTGAAAAGGAGGCGAACTTATAGTAGTATATGGTTAAAATCACAGAAGTTCCCTTTTTATTTATCAAAATATTTGATTGATAGAAAGGGTAGAGATTATGGGTAAAGATTTAAAAGGAAAAGAATTAGGAACAGGTTTACGTCAAAGAAAGGACGGTAGATACGAAGCAAGAGCAAAGATAAACGGAATAGACATTAACTTGTATGATGTTGATTTGAAGAAATTAAAAATATTGTTTGAAAAGGCAAAAGAAGAAGCAAGAAATAATATTGATATGAAACGTCAGAAAATAACGCTGAATGAATGGTTTGAGGAATGGTTTGCAAATTATAAAATTCCTAATATCAAGGAAACAAGCGTGTTTCCTATGCGTAGCAAATATTATAATACATTTGGAAAAGCAATAGGGAATATGAAAGTGACAGATATACGGAACTTGGATATTCAACGTGTCATTAACGATATGAATAAGCAGGGGAGAGCGTCTTCCAGTATGCGAGATGCTTTAGGCAGAGTTCGGGAGTGTTTGGAGTCTGCAAAGAATAATCGTATTATAGACATCAATCCATGTTTTGAAATCAATGTACCTTGGGAAAATAAAACAGCAGAAAGACGTTTCTTATCAATGGCAGAGCAAACAAGGTTTTTGCAGGAAGTAGAGCATAACTGGTATAAAGAGATGTTTTACATTATGTTTCTGACGGGTATGCGAATTGGGGAAGTCGGTGGTCTGAAATGGGAAGATATAGACTGGAATAAGAAATGTATTAACATTCAAAGGTCTTTATCCTGTCAATATGAAAATGGAGTAAAGACTATGCGACTAACAAAGCCTAAAACACATAATTCATACAGAAGTATTCCGTTTATGGCAGAAACAGAAGAAATTCTGTTATCTCAAAAAGAAAAACAGAACAGGCAGAAAAAAGCCTATGGAAATCGTTGGCGTTCAAGTGGAGAATTTGATAACTTGGTGTTTACCACTTCTTTAGGAAGTCCAGTTATTCGGAATGTAGCAGAAAAAGAAATTAAGAAAGTAGTAAAAGCAATCAATTTTCAAGAAGCAATAGAAGCGGTAAAGGAAAACAGAGAGCCGATAGAATTTAAAGACCTTTATCCTCATGCAATCCGACATACATTTTGTAGCAGGTGCTTTGAAAAAGGAATGGACGCTAAAGTAGTGCAAATGCTAATGGGACATCAGCATTACAGTACAACGATTGACATATATACTCATGTGACAGAAACAAAATTTGAAGAAGAAATAGCAAAGTTTGGTAGCGTGAGTGAAAAACAGAAAGTTCAGAAAAATAAAAACTCTACCCAGTGTGCATAAAAGAGTACCCAACATAGCAAAATAAGAGAAATTTGCTTTCAACGGGAATGAAAAGTTTCTACCCAAAGGGAAATTGGGTAAAATGGAAGAGCAGAATTGAGGAAAGCGTAGAAAGCCTTATAAAATGGGCATTTGAGAAAACAGTAAATAAAAGTTGGCAAAACAGATGAACGCATAATTCAACTGTGAATTTGTAAAAATAACGCAAAAATATAAAACCCTCATAAATGTGCAGAAAATACACGATTTATGAGGGTTTTTTACTGTCACAGGCAGTATCCATCGGAAATGCAGTAAGTGCCCTGAAGGATACCGTCCCCGGAGATTTCCCGGCAATGAATCTTTCGGAGATTTGTGAATTAATCCAGGAACATAAATCGAATGGTCCGGTAATGGAGATGAAACGTTAAACATAAGAAAAGAGGAACAAATTTGAAAAAACAAGACAAAAGAAACTGGCCGAAAGCAGTGATTCAGATCCTTTCTTTCCTGCTGATCCCGGGCTTGTTTGAGGCGCAGTTTTCTGCGGTTGGGACGATTATTTCCGCAGTTTATCAGGGGACGGTTTCGTGGGAACGGATCAGGTATTCGGTATGGATGGTGCTGGCGACGGTTCCGGCGGTGATTATTGTGGGACGGTTTTTCTGCGGATATTTCTGCAGCTTCGGGGCTGTGCAGGATTTTCTGTGGTTTGCAGGAAATAAGCTGAAAAAGCGGTTTCGAAAAGCAGGTGCGAAAAACCTGCATTCAAATTCAAAGAAGAGTGGAAGAAATGTTCCAACAGGCTGGATCAAATATGGTGTGCTCCTGTTCTGGGCAGTCTTCGTATGGAGCGGTATGATAAAATGGAACATCGCAGGGCCGTGGCAGGTGTTTGGACAGTACAGTTCCATCGGACACTGGCCGGGTGTGAAGCCGATGTTTTCGATTGGCGGTGCGCTGATTCTGGTGATTTTCGTCGGATCCGTCTTAATCCAGCGCTTTTTCTGCCGGTATCTCTGTCCCATGGGAGCCATCTACAGCCTGATTTCCAGATGTACGCTGTTAAAAATTGTAAAACCGCGGAGCAAATGCGGAAGCTGCCGTCTCTGTACTGCAAAATGTACCATGGGAATTGATCTGACAGAAAAAGAGCAGACGGCAGGCGGCGAGTGTATTGGATGCGGGGTATGTATAAACGGATGTCTGAAGAACAATGCACACTGGAAGTACCGATACAGCGTGTGGATCGGTGTCGGGGTGACCTGCCTTACGATTGCAGCGTCACAGTTCCTGATCCGGAGCGAGAGCGGTTCCGTTGGTAAGACAGCAGGTGATGCGGCCATTGATACGGCAGAACAGAATCTGGACAGCAGATTCCAGGACGGCACTTATTCCGGAAGTGGAGAAGGCTACCGCGGAACCGTGACCGTTTCCGTAAAAGTGGAACAGGGAACGATAACCGGACTGACGATAGAGAACGCCGAGGATGATCAGACATATCTGGACAGAGCAAAGTCAGGAATCTTTTCGGAAATCATGAAAAAACAGAGTGCCGAGGAGATAGATACCGTTTCCGGCGCCACCTACAGCAGTAAAGGGTTGATTGAGGCCACTCAAAATGCGTTAAAAGAAGCCGCCGGAGATGAGAATACTGTACAGGAAAATACAGCATCTGAATCGACGGATACAACGGAAGAAAAACAGGCATTCCTGGACGCCGGCCGTTTCCACGACCTGAAAGACGGCATCTGCACGGGTACCGCCGATGCCTTCCGCGGGGATGTCGAAGTGCAGGTAACGGTAGAAAACCAGAAAGTGACCGACATCTCCATCCTTTCCTACTGCGACACCGAGGAATACTTTTTCCGTGCAGCGCCTTACGTGATAGGGCAGATGAAAGAAGAACAGAGCCTTAACATCGACGCCTTGAGCGGTGCCACCTACAGCAGCAACGGTATCATTCACGCCACCGCCAATGCACTCGAAATCCCGGAAGACGAATATGCACCGCGTCCTGGCCGGGATCTGGCACATAAGCAGAAAGAGCACGGTCATATTGTAAAACATACGATCGAGAGCCAGGAGCAGTATGAAGAAAAAGTAAAAGAATACGAAGACGCACAGAATTAAAAAACAAAAATAATCTCAAAATAAGCACTGTAAATACATTCATCTGTATTTGCAGTGCTTTTCTGCTGTAACAGAACCCCGCCCGACTGCATCAAAAATATAAAAAATTTAACAATCATTTGATATAGACCTTATAGGAACAGGATAGCAGTTAAAATACAAATGTGCTACGATCGTGATTGTAGTAAAAAATATTCTGAAAGAAATGGCAGGAACAGTAAAAATACAGCGGTTAGGCTGGAGTCTGGAATGGATGCAGCGCATATCTGAAAAAGGAAACGAAAACCTGGGACAGCTGGGATATACGGATCATTCGCAGAAACACTGTATGCAGGTTGCCCATCATGCAGAGTACGGTACACTTCTTGCAAATGAACTTTTAAAAGAAACGGATATGACGTTGGAAGACAGAGTAACCATCGTTCCTCGGTTCTGCAGTTATTGCAGCTGTAAAACTGGCAGGCGGAACGATCAACGTGGCGGTTGCATGCCTGGCGATTTTATTTGCACTGGGATTTGTTTTCCTGAAAATTGCAGATCGGCAGCCGATGGCGGGGGAGAGATAAAACAGAACATAGCATAAAAAATCTCAAAGCAGGAGAGAAATCCGCTTTGAGATTTTTTGCGTTTCACTCCGGGGTTCCGCAATGAGAGGTTTTGTGGTACAATAAGCAGTGAGTCGGGCCGCAGGGGATGAGGGGGCCTGAAAAATATGAATCATACAGACAGGATGAAACAAAATGGAAAAAACCAAAAAACTGGCGGTAGGCATTTTAGCGCATGTCGATGCGGGAAAGACGACGCTGGCAGAGGGAATTTTATATAAAACAGGCCAGATCCGGAAAGCCGGAAGAGTGGATCACAAGGACGCCTTTCTGGACACGGAGGAACTGGAAAAAGCAAGGGGTATCACGATCTTTTCCAAACAGGCCGTGCTGAAGCTGAACGAGACGGAGGTCACACTCCTTGACACGCCGGGCCATGTGGATTTCTCGGCGGAGATGGAGCGCACTTTACAGGTCATGGACTATGCGGTTCTTCTGATCAGCGGTGCGAACGGCGTGCAGGGTCATGTGGAAACCCTGTGGCGGCTGCTCGCGCGGTATGAGATCCCGGTCTTTCTCTTTATCAACAAGATGGATCAGCCGGGCACGGATGCGGAAAAACTGCTGGAAGAACTGCAGAGCCGTCTCTCAGAGCACTGCCTGAATTTCTCGCAGGATCTCCAGAACGCAGAATTGCTGGAAGAACTCGCCATGTGTGATGAGGACGTGCTGGAGCAGTATCTGGAAACGGGAAGCGTGGAAGAAGACCAGATCCGCACGATGATCGCAGAGCGGAAGGTTTTTCCGTGCTGCTTTGGCTCTGCACTCAAGATGGAGGGCGTGACGGAATTTCTGAAAATTCTGGACCGGTTTACAAAAACGCCGGAGTACGGCGGGGATTTTGGTGCGCGCGTTTTTAAGATTTCAAGGGACACGGCAGGAAACCGTCTGACGCATCTGAAAATCACGGGCGGCGTGCTGAAGGTGAAGCAGATGCTCGGCGAAGAAAAGGCAGACCAGATCCGTATTTATTCCGGTGCGGGCTATACGATGGTACAGGAAGCACCGGCGGGGACGATCTGTGCCGTAACGGGACTGAACAGCACTTTCTCCGGTCAGGGCATCGGCAACGAAACCGAGGCGGAAAAACCGGTGCTGGAGCCGGTGCTGACGTACCGCATCGAGCTTCCGCCGGACTGCGATGTCCATCAGATGCTTGGAAAACTGCGCCAGTTAGAAGAAGAAATCCCGGAGCTCCACATTGTCTGGAATGAGCGCCTCGCGGAAATCCATGCGCAGGTCATGGGTGAGGTGCAGATCGAGATCTTAAAGAGTCTGATCCACGAGCGTTTCGGCGAATGGGTGGAATTCGGAGCCGGAAATATTGTATACAAAGAGACGATCCGCAGTACCGTGGAGGGTGTCGGCCATTTCGAGCCGCTGCGCCATTATGCGGAAGTTCATTTGCTGCTGGAGCCGGCAGAACCGGGCAGCGGACTGCAGATTGGAACCGTCTGCAGCGAGGACACCCTGGACCGCAACTGGCAGCGTCTGATCCTCACACATCTGCTGGAGCGGAAGCATCCCGGCGTGCTGACCGGGTCGGAGATTACCGATATGAAAATCACGCTGGTCAAGGGCCGTGCGCACATTAAGCACACCGAGGGCGGCGACTTCCGCCAGGCGACGTATCGTGCGGTGCGGCAGGGGCTGAAAAAAGCAGAATCCGTTCTGCTGGAGCCGGTCTATGCGTTCCGTCTGGAAATTCCGTCGGAATCGACGGGACGGGCGCTGAACGATATCCAGCGGATGTACGGCAGCTTTGAACCGCCGGAAATGGAAGGCGATATGACAGTGATCACCGGAACCGCACCGGTTGTGACGATGCAGGATTATCAGAAAGAAGTGACTGCTTACAGCCGGGGACGCGGAAGAGTGTTCTGTACCTTAAAAGGATATGAGCCGTGTCACAACGCGGAGGAAGTGATTGCCTCCATCGGCTACGATTCCGAGGCGGATGTGGAAAATCCGACGGGTTCTGTGTTCTGTGCCCACGGGGCAGGCTTTGTCGTTCCATGGAATGAAGTGGAAGACCATATGCATCTGGAATACACGCTGGAAAATCCGGAAGAAGAAAGCGATTCAGCCGAATCTGCGGCAGACCGGAGCGGCGGAGCATCCTCTGTGCAGAAAGCAAAAAAAGCATCTGACCGCGTGCCGATGGCAGCTTCCCTGCAGGAGGCAGAGGAGCTGGAAGAAATCTTTACGAGGACATACGGCAAAGTGGAGCGGAAGCGCGCCGGTTTCGAGCGGCGGACACGTCCGGTCACCTCGTCATCCGGCATCGGGGATCCCAAATATGCAAAATCAAACCGCCCGAAGGAGCCGCAGGAGGAATATCTGCTGGTGGACGGCTATAACGTTATTTTTGCATGGGATGATTTAAATGAGCTGGCGAAGTATAATATTGAGAGCGCCAGAGGAAAACTGATGGACATCCTGTCAAATTATCAGGGATATAAAAAAATGACGCTGATTCTTGTCTTTGATGCCTACAAAGTAAAAGGCAACCAGGGTGAGGTCGGCATGTACCATAATATTCATGTCGTTTATACGAAAGAGGCGGAGACGGCTGACCAGTACATCGAGAAAACGGTTCACAGGATCGGCCACAACGGCAACGTAACGGTGGCTTCCTCGGACGGTCTCGAGCAGATCATCATTATGGGAGCGGGCGCGCATCGTCTCTCCGCACGGGATCTGCGCACAGAGATTGAACATACAAACGGCCAGATCCGGGAAAACTATCTGGAGAAAGAACAGAAAACGAAGTCGTACCTGCTGGAGAACGCCTCCGGAGAACTGGGAGACTTTTTAAAAGAGCTGGAAGAAGAGCGAAAAAAAGAGAGTAAAAAGAGCAAAGGAAAGGCTTAAGATGAATTACGCAATCATACTATCGGGGGGAATCGGAACGAGAATGCAGATGGGGGATTTTCCGAAGCAGTATCTGGAAGTGGAAAAGAAACCGATTCTGCTGTATACGCTGGAGCAGTTTCAGAAAAGCAGTGCCGTTGAGAAAATCGTCATCGTGGCGGCAGATGCCTGGAGAGAGAAGATCCGCGGATGGATGGAAGAAGACGGGATTACGAAATTTCTCGCCTTTGCGGATGCCGGGGATACGCGGCAGGAATCCATTCATAATGGCCTTACCGTCTGCATGGAGGATTCCGTATCGGAGAACGACGGTGTGATCATCCACGACGGCGTGCGGCCTCTGGTGAGCGGACAGCTGATTGGCGACTGCCTTGCGGCGCTTGCCGATCATGAGGGCTGTATGCCGGTGCTGCCGATGAAGGACACGATCTATCAGAGCAGCGACGGAACGAAAATTGACCATCTGCTGGAGCGCAGCACGCTGTTTGCCGGTCAGGCGCCGGAAGCCTTCCGGCTGCATCCGTACGCGAAGATCAACCGGGAAGCATCGAAAGAGGAGCTGTCCCTCACAAGGGGAACGAGTGAAATTGCCTACCGCCATGGAATGGATGTGGCGATGATCCCAGGGGATGAGCGGAACTTTAAGATTACAACAAGGAGCGACCTGGAGCGTTTCTGTACGATTGTGGAAGGAGAAACGAAATGAGAGCATACGAGCTGCATGGAGTCAATGATTTAAGAAGGGAAGACATCGAAAAACCGGAAATCCCATCCGGCTGGGTTCTGGTGCAGGTAAAGGCATCAGGAATCTGCAGCTCCGATATTCCGCGGATTTTCACAAACGGAACATACCATTTTCCAACGATTCCGGGTCACGAGTTTTCAGGCGTGGTTGCCGCATACGGCGAGGGTGTGCCGGAAGAGCGAGTTGGAAAACGGGTCGGCATTTTCCCGCTGATCCCATGCCGCACCTGCCCGCAGTGCCGGCAGAAAAAATATGAGATGTGCGAACACTACGATTACCTCGGCTCGCGCCGGGACGGCGGCTTTGCGGAATACGTGGCCGTGCCGGACTGGAACCTGATGGAGCTGCCGGAAAACGTCAGCTTCCGCGAGGCAGCAATGCTGGAGCCGCTCTCTGTGGCGCTTCATGCGGTGAAACGAAGCGGTGTGAAGCCGGGCGATACCGCAGCAGTGATCGGAACGGGCATGATCGGTTTTGCAGCGGCAGCGTGGGCGAAAGCGCTCGGCGCCGAAACCGTTTTTGTGATTGGACGGGGCGAAGCAAAACGTGCGATCGCAGAACAGATCCCGGGCATCTCATATGTGACGGAAGAGGAGAGTAAAGCGATTCAGGCGGATGTTGTAGTAGAAGCGGTCGGAACGCCGCAGGCCGTTTCCGGTGCAGTTCTTCTTGCAAGACCGGGCGGAAGCATCGTGCTGATGGGAAATCCATCGGGCGATCTTGCGATGGAAAAGAACGTGTACTGGCGCATCCTGCGCAAACAGCTGAACCTGATGGGAACGTGGAATTCTTCTTATGAAAAAGATGAAGCCTGCGACTGGACGGAGGCACTCGATGCGCTTTCGAAGAAGAAAATCCCGGCACAGGCGCTGATCACGCACTGTTTCCCGTCCGAAAAGCTGATGGACGGACTGGAACTGATGAAAAATCATAAAGAGCCATACTGCAAAGTAATGGTTTCATGGGAGTAGAAAAATATGAGAAAAAGTCAGATATCGGCATCCATGATGTGCTCAAACCTTGTGGATCTGCAGGCGACGATCGATGTATTTGAAAAAGAAAAAGTCGAATATCTCCATATTGATGTGATGGACGGCGAGTTCGTTCCGAACTTCGGCCTTGGCGTCGACTACATCCGCGGACTGCGGGAACTGACGAGTATTCCGCTCGATCTTCATCTGATGATTAAAGACCCGGAGTACAAGCTGCCGTGGATCGGCATTTACAAAGAGGACATCGTGACAATTCATTATGAGAGCACTTTCCAGGTGCAGCGCGCGCTCGATTACCTCGTGCCGTACGGCTGCAAGCGGTTCCTCGCGATCAACCCGGCGACACCGATCGGGCAGATCGAGGAAGTGCTTGATTATATCGACGGCGTCAATCTTCTGATGGTGAATCCGGGCTTTGCCGGACAGAAAATTGTGCCGAGTACGCTGCGCAAGGCGGAAAAGCTGCAGAAATTTCTGCAGGAGATGCACCGGGAGGACATCATTTTAGAAGTGGACGGAAACATTACGAAGGAGCACGGCGCGACGCTGCGTTCCTTTGGAGCCAGCATTTTTGTGGCGGGAACTTCGAGCATTTTCTGCACCAATGTATCGCACTTCGGAGAAAAAATCCGGGAATTCCGGAAAGCAGTGGAATAAGAAAAAGAACTGCCTTCCCGGGATGCACGGTTTGAAAAACAGACGAATACTGTAAAGTGAGAAATGACGGAGCGTGTCATATGGTAGAATTGCTTCTGCTTGCTGCGGCGCTCTCAGCCGATAACTTTGCAGTAAGCATCGGATATGGAAGCAGCAATACGAGAATTTCACCCGGCATGACGGCGCTGCTGAATCTGTTTTGCAGTGCTGCCCTGGTTGCTTCCGCGCAGTTTGGAAAAAGATTTCTGCAGTCCGCAGGACCGGAATGGGGAACCAGAGTGGGTGCGGGCTGCTTTTTTCTTATGGGAACGCTGAAAATTTTCGAAGAACTGAGAAAACGCAGAAGAAAAAAGCAGGGAAAACCAGAAGCAAGACTGGAACATCTGGAAAAACAGCTCCACCCACTGGAATTTGGCCTGCTGGCGGTTTCGATGTCGGTGGATGGAATTGTCTCCGGCGTCTTTGCCGCGGATCTTCCGGTGACAGGAGGACAGATCTTTTTTGCCTCCTTCGCGGTCGGAATGGCGGCGATGTATGCCGGAACTGCCATCGGAAAAAAGACGGGGCAGAAAAACGGCGGAAACGGAGCACTGTTCGGAGGAATTCTGTTCTATTTACTGGCGTTTTTAAAGCTCACATAGAATTACATGTAAGAAAGAAAAACCAGCAGATCCCGGCGTAAAATTGACAAGCCCGTGCAGATATGCTATAAAAGTAGGAGGTTTGCTGCTGGAAAATTTAAAAAACAGATGCAGCAGACAAAGTAAGAGAGGAAAATACATGATTTCAGTAGTAATCCCTTCGTACAACGGTGCAGAAACACTGTTTCAGGCAATCGACTCAGTCCTTTGCCAGACAACAAAAACCCCGCTGGAAATCCTGGTGATCGACGACCATTCCACGGACGATACGATGGAAAAGATGGGGCGTTACGGAGAAAATGACCGGGTACGGTATATCCGGAATGAGACAAACAAAGGAGCATCCGCATCCAGAAACCGCGGTGTACAGCTCGCAAAGGGCGATTACATTGCCTTTCTGGACGCGGATGATTACTGGGATCCCGAAAAACTGGAAAAGCAGGAAAAAGCCCTTGCAAAGACCGGTGATGTGCTCTGCTGTACGGGTCGGGAGCTGATTTACGATCAGGAACCGGAAAAGCAGAAGATTTTTTCTGTCCCGGAGCGGATCACCTACAAAATGCTACTGCGCGGCAACGTGATCGGCTGCTCGTCGGTACTGGCCA
The DNA here is from genome assembly GCF_003480845.1 of Blautia sp. TM10-2. Classification (NCBI taxonomy): domain Bacteria; kingdom Bacillati; phylum Bacillota; class Clostridia; order Lachnospirales; family Lachnospiraceae; genus Blautia; species Blautia sp. TM10-2. The sequence goes on from NZ_QUJZ01000004.1 coordinate 116,784, forward strand.
AAAGAAGCGTTCTGCTGGAATTCCCGATGGAAAAGGACGAGTGCCACGAGGATTATCTGGACTGGCTGCGGATCCTGAAAAAATACGGGACAGCCTGCGGTGTGGATGAGCCTTTGCTGAAATACCGGCTGTCCAGCACAGGAAAATCGGGGAATAAACTGCATTCTGCAGGAATGACTTACCGTGTTTACCGCGAGCTGGGAATGGGAACGTTCCGCTCCCTGTACTGTTTTGCGTGCTATGCCGTAAACGGTGTGCGGAAGTATTACGGTAAGGGCAAAAAGAGAGGAAGAGATTGATGAACTATAAAAACAGGGAACAGTACAAACATCTGATGCGTGTCCTGGCGGTCGCGGCGATTGTGCTTCTGGAATGCGCTGTTTTTTCTGTGTTCTGGGACAGATACTATGCGAGCCACCTGTGGCTGGAGCCGTTCTGGGATAAGGGAAATCAGATTATCGTCGTGATCTACGGCATTTTTCTTCTGGTTTTCATGTACATTTACGGCGGCATGAAGATCGGCTACATGAAGGGAAGCAGCATCATCTATTCCCAGATGATGACGGCATTCTGTGCCAATGCGCTGATGTATCTGCAGATTATCCTGCTGTGGCGCCACCTGCCGTACATTCTGCCGATGGTCGGCATGACACTCGTGGACTTTGCGCTGGCAGGCATTGTATCCTGGCTTTTTGAGAAGACGTTTGCGCGTCTCTTTCCGCCAAGAGAGGTGCTTCTGATTTACGGTGAATACCCGATGGAAAGCCTGGAGCTGAAGATGAACCAGCGGCCGGACAAGTATATTGTAGCACATAAGGTGAGCGTGGAAGTGGGAGAGAAAGAGCTCTGCCGCCAGATTGACGCATACGGTCAGGAGGGCGTGATCCTGGGCGATCTTCATTCGGAGCTGCGCAACCGTCTGCTGAAATATTGCTATGCGAAAGAAATCCGTGTCTATCTGACGCCGAAGCTGTCGGATATTATGGTACGGAAAGCGGAAGCGCTCCATATTTTCGATACACCGCTTCTGCTCGCGCGAAACAGTGGTCTTTCGTTTGATCAGAGATTCTGCAAGCGCCTGCTGGATCTGCTCGTATCGACGATTCTTCTTGTGATCACGTCGCCGATTATGCTGATCGCAGCGCTCTGCATCAAGCTGTATGACCATGGCCCAGTGTTCTTTAAACAGAAACGTCTCACGATCGGCGGAAAAAAATTCTATGTCTACAAATTCCGAAGCATGATCGTGGATGCCGAAAAAGACGGCGTAGCCCGTCTGGCAACGAAGAACGACAGCCGCATTACGCCGGTCGGAAAGGTGATCCGCGCGACGAGAATTGATGAGCTGCCGCAGCTTCTGAACATTTTCAAGGGCGATATGAGCGTCGTCGGACCGCGCCCGGAGCGGCCGGAGATTGCAAAGGAATATGAGGAATCGATTCCGGAGTTTGCTTACCGTCTGAAAGTAAAGGCAGGCCTTACCGGCTACGCCCAGATTTACGGAAAGTACAACACGACCGCATACGACAAGTTGAAGCTGGATCTGATGTACATAGAGAGCTATTCGATTTTAGAGGATCTGAAGCTGATTCTTGCAACCTTTAAGATTGTCTTCACAAAGGAGAGCACAGAAGGGCTCGAGGAAGGACAGACGATCAGCCTGAACGCGAAGGAAGAGGAGAAAAAAGATGTTTAATACCGAGGACGAAATTCTGCGCCGGCTGCAGGAAAAAAATCTGGAAATGGCCGTTATGTTTTACCACTGGTGCCAGAGAAATCATCTGACCTGTTATCTCTGCGGCGGCGGCTGTATCGGTGCAATCCGCCACGGCGGCTTTATTCCGTGGGACGATGATCTCGACTTTTTCATGCCGCGGAAAGATTACGAGAAGTTCCTGAAAATCTGGGATACGCAGGAGGAGAGTAAAATCTACAAGCTCGAGTACCCGAAAGAGGGCTTCTGCAATGCGCACACGTTTGCGAACATCCGCGACAGCCGCACCACGCAGGTGAAAAAGGAGCAGGTCGATATGGATCTCTGCCACGGCGTTGCGCTTGATATTCTCCCGATCGAGGGCTATGCACCGGGAAACCTTGCGCGGAAATGGCAGGTGATCGAGGGAAAGATTTTCCAGCTCTTCTGCACGCAGGTTATTCCGACCAAAGAACGCCACGGCGCGTTTATGCATTACCTGGGAACGATTCTGCTGGCGCTGGCTCCGACGCAGAAGATGCGGTACCGGATCTGGAAGCAGGCAGAGAACTATATTACAAAATTTGATATCGACAGCCCACGGGTGGACGGCATCACCGAGATGTGCGCACCGCAGGCGATTCTCCGGAAATATCCGAAAAAGATTTTTGCATCGGCGATTGAGGTTCCGTTCGAGAATGAGTGCCTGCCGATTCCGGTCGGATATGACACATATCTGCGCATGGCGTTCGGCAATTATATGAAACTGCCGCCGAAAGAACAGCAGAAAGGGCACCACGATGCGGCGTTTCTGGATCTCGATCATCCGTATGAGCAGTATAAGGGGATACACTACTGCTGTAAGAAATAAAGAAAGAGGATAAAACAATGCCGGAAATTTCAATCATTACCCCGGTGTATCAGGCAGAAAAATTTTTAAAAAAATGTGTGGATTCCATTCTCTCCCAGTCTTTTACGGACTGGGAGCTGCTTCTTGTAGATGATGGAAGCACCGACAAGAGCAGTGAAATCTGCCGGACATACGCAGAACAGGATGCGCGGATCCGTTATCACCAAAAAGAGAACGGCGGCGTCAGTTCGGCGCGGAATGCGGGCGTTGCGCTTGCAGAGGGGCGTTATATCACGTTTGTGGACAGCGACGATTTCGCAGCGGAGGATCTTCTGGAAACACTGTATCGTCTGGCGGAAAAATATGATGCCGAAATGAGTATCTGCCGCGGATACGATCTCTATGAAGGAAGGCCGGTGCCGGATCTGAAACAGGAGGGAATCGAATCTGTGACCGACAGCGAGGAGGGACTGCGCCAGGTGATGAAGGCGCGCGTGTTCGGCGTGATGCCGTGGGGCAAGCTGTATCGGAGAGAGATTTTCGAGGGCGTTGTCTATCCGGAGAAAACAATCGCCGAGGATGCATACGTCATCGTTCCGTTAATGGAGCACTGCCGGAAGGTGGCCTTTTCCACAGCACAGAAATACTATTATGTGCACCGGCGCGAAAGCCTCACGACAAGCGGTTTTCGCTGGTCAGATCTGGGTTCGGTGGAAGTATGGGATCATAATCAGAATGTCGTGGAAGAACGCCACCCGGCGCTGAAAAAAGAAGCAGGTGTGCGCTGCTGCTGGGCGCGGTTTTTCGTGCTGGACAAGCTGATGCTGTTGGAAACCATGGACGCGGAGAAAAAGGCGCTTGCGAAGAGGCTGGCAAAAGAGCTTAAAAAGCATCCGCTTCTGGTACTGGAAGGCGATCACTTCACGAATGGGCGGAAAATCGCCTATCTGACCCTGTTTCTGGGAACCGGAATTTACCGGCAGTGCGTTCGTGCACTGTTCAGGAAAAGAAATTTATAAAAAATGCGGCAGAAACGAATGAGATTTTCGTTTCTGCCGCATTTTTATATGGATTTTTCTAGCTTTCTTTTTCGGAAAGCAGAACACCGTTTTTATCAAACACATACGTTGTTCCGTCAATTTTTTTCGTCCCGGTGACGCATCCGCCCCAGCTCTGGAAATAATATGTTTTTCCATCAATTTCTGCCCAGCCGGTCTGCATGGAAGCATCATCGTTGAAGTAATACCAGTTGTTTTTATAATAGAACCACTGCGATTTTCTCGCACCGCCCCAGCTGTAGGTAAAGTACCAGACACCGTCCCGGATCACCCATTGGTTTGCCGGCATGACGCCGTTTTCATCAACAAAATAAAGATTGTTATCATACGTAAAGGCTTCATCCGTTTTCCGTGTACAGTCCTCATTAATATAATAGTATTTATTCTGAAGCAGCAGCCAGCCTTCGTGTGCGGCACCGCCCCAGCTTCTGAGATAATAATAGTTTCCATCCCATTTCAGCCACTGGTTCTGATACATTTTTCCGCTCTTATTTACAAAGTAGAGATTGTTGTCATACAGGAAACTTTCGTTCTGCTTCAGGGAACCGTCCGCATTCATAAAATACCAGGCGCCATCGATCTGATACCAGCCATTGGTTACGCAGGAATATTTCTGTACATAATACCAGGCACCGTCATGGTACAGCCAGGTGCTGCCGGAAATACCGCCCCAGGAAAGAAATTTGACGCGGTAACCGTTTAAGGTAAGTGTCGTATTGCGTGCGGCACCTCCCCATGTGTAAAAATAGTACATCGTTTTGGTCTCCGGATCAGCGTGCCATCCGGACGAATACATAATACCGGTATCCTTGGCGAGATAGTACCAGTTGTTGCTGATAAACTGCCATCCGGTCTGCATCTCACCGCTGCCGGAAAAATAATAGTAATCTCCATCAAGCAGAAGCCAGCCTGTTGCCATAACGCCGTCCGCGCCGAGGTAATACGTTTTGTGGTCGAGGGTGAGCCAGCCGGTATACGGTGTTTCATCATCGTTGTAGTAATACCATTTTCCATCCCGTTTTACCCAGCCGATGACGTGGCGTTCGTTTGTGATCACGCCGTTTTCATCGGAGGTATATTCGATGCCCGTTTCTGTGTCGCGCCAGGAAGTGGAGCATACGAGAAGATGGCTGCTGTCTGCATAATATTTCTGTCCGCCGCGGGTGAAAAATCCGCTGTACGGGATGCCGTCATGATAAGCAACGAGCTTGGAAGAACGGCCGCGGTAAATTTCATAGGTATCATCCACGTTGGAAGTGACCGCGGAACCGGAAAAGTCAGCAATGACTGCCGGAAGATCGCCGGAATATTCTGTCGTGGAAAATACGCGCAGCCCCAGAGAGGTCAGGGTCTCGACGGTATCGTTATCCATAATACGGAAGTCACCGGTCTGGATAAAATATTCCGGGTTGACGGCAGCAAGATAGTCTGCATCGACAGCATTCGGATATCCGTGATGATTGGAAGTCATCAGATCAATGCTGTACAGCCCGTAGTTCGAAACAATCCGGCTGGCATCGCCCTCGACGTCGTCGATATCGCTCGTCAGAAAAGCGCGGTGGTCGTTTGCGGAGGCAATTACACCAAGACAGAACTGGTTGGCGTCCTCTTTTGGACTTGTGAGATAATCTTCCTCGTAGTTGACAATCTGGATCTGGAAATTTCCAAAAGCAAAATCAGGAGATCCTTCTTCTGCGGAGGCGGCACCGGGATTCAGATGCTGGATCAGGGTCACGCCTTCAGTCTCTTCTGCAGCAGTAAGAAGCTGGTCGTAGACATAAAGATTGTCCCAGAGACGCGCAGTATTATAGATATAACTGTCATCATACGGGAGCAGATAAACCCGGTCGGGGGAATACAGCCGCACGATGGTATCGCCGGTTCCAATATGGTCGCTGTGCGGATGTGTTGCAACATAAAACTGCAGATTATCGGAGGTGACACCGAGGGAGTCCAGGTAGGAGAGTACCTCATCGTCGTAGCCGGTCGACGTTGTGATGCCGCTGCGCAGCGGATAACGCGGATCAGATCCGTCAGGGTAATCCCAGTCCTCGCCGGAGTCTACCATGCCGAAAATTTTCTGGCCATTATCGTCTACACTTTCCAGAACGATGGCATTGGAGCCGCTGCCGAGTGTCAGAATGTGAATTTTTGCTGTAGTATCAGCCGCATGTGTGTTTTCCGGGGTGAGAAAAAGAAAAGCAGCGGCAAGGGATGCAGCGCCGATGGAAAACACGGATCTGCGGGTATGCCGGGAAAAAGGCATATCAATGGCTCCTTTCGTAACATATATCATTAAAACAAAAAGTAAAACAGCCGGGTGGAAAATAAGCGCTCAACATCACAATTATACAAAATTTCAGGGAAAAGTCAATGTTTATTAGAATTTCGATTACTTGACGCAGACAGGGCATCATGTTAGAATGAGTGGGATTGGGAATGTAAGGAAAAGAAAGGAACCAAACATGATTACCTTATTAAAAATGCCGGCACTGTTTCTGGGAATGCTCGCAGTGTTCTGCTGCCTGGGTTCTTTTTTTATCAGAGAAAACAGGTATGAGAGCGGACATCTGGGTGAAACTGTGCTGTTTGGCTTTATTGCATATTACTTCTTATTTGAACTGATTTCTGTGCCGATGATGGTGCTCGGTGCAAAGCTGCATCTGCTCGCATGGGTATGGGCTGCTGTTGTGGCTGTCCTTGTAATTGCTTCCATCTGTCTTCATCTGGGAATGTGGAGAGAGTGGGGAAAAAGAAGCGGCGGTTTCTGGAGAGGAAAGACGGCGGCTTTTTATATGATGCTGGTGCTGATTGGAATCCAGCTGTATTTTGTTGCTGCACTGCAGGAAAACGGCAGTGCGGATGCAGCGTATTATGTGGGAAGTGTGACAACGAACCTTGCGACAGATTCCATCAGCAGCTTTGACCCATATACAGGAAAAGCACTGGATTTTTTTAACATCCGTTATGTGTTCAGCATGTATCCGGCAGCAAATGCAGTACTGTGCCGTTTAACGGGCCTTCATCCGCTCGTAGTGACGAAGGTGATTCTCTGTATGATGACGGTAGTTTTAAGTTATCTCGTCTATGCACAGATCGGAAAGGCGCTGTTAAAAGAAAAACAGATGGTATGGGTGCTCCTGTGCTTTATTAGTGTTGTGAATCTGAATTTTCATACGATCTTTTCGAATGCGTCGTTCCTGCTGACGAGGGGATACGAGGGAAAGGCCGTATTGTGCAATATCATCCTCCCGTTTCTGTTTTATCTTGGCCTGCGCATGTATCAGGAGAAAAACGGAAAGAGAGTCTGGCTGCTGTTTTTCATGACAGGCGTCGCTGCGATTGATCTTACGATGTCATCCATGATGACCGTACCGGTGGCCATGAGTGCTGTGATTCTGCCGAATCTTGTGCGGAAAAAACGCTGGGGACAGAGCGGGCTCTATCTGCTTGCTGTGCTGCCGTGTGTGCTGGTGCTTGGGGTCTATCTCCTTGGTGTGCGCGGTATCCTGCAGATTCCGGTTGTGCGGTAGAAAGGAGAAAATGTGGGCGGAATAAATCTGAATGAGAGCGGCCTCGATTTTGTGAGACAGGTCTTTGTGACGTTTGGAGGAAACACAACCGTACTGACGCTGTTTCTGCTGTCGGTGCTGTATCTCGCTTTAAAAGGAAAAAAGGAAGAGCGGTATGTGTTCGTAACAACCGCTGTTTTTCTGGCCTTTACGGTATACAATCCATTTGCGGTGAAATATATCCTGGGAAAACTTGGAATGGTCAATGTCTATTACCGGTTTTTCTGGATTCTGCCGATGGTACTGACCATCGGATATGCCTGCACGAAAGTTGTGGGCGGGCAGAAAAAAGGCTGGAGACGGTATCTGACCGCGGCTGCGCTGGCAGCGGTCATCTGTTTTGGCGGAAATTCCGTACTGGCTGGCGGACTGCCGAAGCTGCCGGATAACCAGTACAAGATGCCAGATGATCTTCTGGCCGTCTGTACGGTGCTGCACGAAGAAGCGGGAGAGGGAACCGTAAGAGTTGTCTTTGAACCGGATTTCAACCTGATCGTGCGGCAGTATGATGCTTCGTTTGAACTGGTTCTGGACCGCGATATGGTTCTGACCTATCAGGGCTCCAATACGGTATCAACCGATGCACTGACCGAGCAGGAAATTGAAGACGAAACAAAGATCCTTCAGATTATCACACAGATGGATCTGTCGCTGGATCAGAAAGAATTTTACAGAAGTCTTAGGGAAATGAATGCAGAGTATATTGTACTTTCGAGCAGTTCAGCGGCAGTATCCTATGTGGAAACAGCGGGGTGCATCCCGGTAAGAGAAGTAGAAGGGCATATCATTTTCCGCGTGGAAGAAAAGTAAGAAGGAGGACTTGTTTTTGAATAAGGCAAAAAATTATATTCAGCTGCACCTGAATATCCTGCTGTTTTCTCTGACGAGTGTGTTCTCGAAAGCAGCATCGGTTCAGCTGAACCGGGGAGGAATCAAAAATCCTCTATTATATGTATTTTTATTTCTGATGGTTGCAAACTGTGGCATTTACGCTATTGCATGGCAGAAGGTAATCAAAAAATTCTCTTTGTCAACCGCATATGCAAACCGCAGCGTCTATCTGATCTGGTCCCAGATCTGGGCCGTGCTCATTTTTCATGAAAATCTGACGGTAAAAAATATCATCGGCCTTCTGATTGTGCTGGTGGGAGTTATGGTGGTGCAGCGATATGAATAAATATATGATTTTAATGCTGATCTGTACAATGTTTTCAGCAGTATCACAGATTCTGCTGAAACAAAGCGCCAACGAGGAGCATGCATCTGCACTTCGCGAGTATCTGAACTGGCGCGTGATTGTGGCGTATCTGATTTTTGGCAGTGTACTTCTTTTAAATACGTATGCCTACACACAGGTAGATTTGAAATACGGTCCGGTGTTGGATACCTTTACGTACGTCTTTGTCCTGCTGCTTTCCTTTGGCGTTTTGAAAGAAAAGGTATCAAAAGGAAAGCTGATTGGGAATCTGATTATTATCCTGGGAGTACTGGTGTATACATTGCCGTAAAATGTTCCGATGATGGAAAGAAAGCGATATCAGCTAAGCAGTCCTTGTCCTTTGAAATAGGGGGTCTGCGTACAACAAACGAACGGCTTTTGATTATGAATAAGAAAAAAATAGATTATCGTTTTAAGATATTATATGCTGTGGCGATTCTGATGGTTGTTGCGGGACATTGTGATGGTGGTGGAATTTCTTTGGACTTTGCGCAATGGTTTCCGTATGAGGGAATCCATCTGGCGCTGTTTACTTTTTGTTCAGGATATTTTTTTAAAGATGCAGCACTGAAACGACCGGGGAGATATGTCTGTAAAAAGCTTCGTACCCTGATACTTCCAATGTATGGGTATACGATTGCGTATGGGCTGCTTGTCAGGTTATTACATCGGTGGGGCTTTCAAATCGGTGGAAAATTTAATTTGCACAATATTCTGATTTCACCTTTAAACGATGGGCATCAGTTTGTCCTTAATATGGCCGGCTGGTATATTGTGCCCTTGTTTATGGTAGAAATATTAAATTGTATGATTCGGGCATTTTTTAAGCGAAAAGGATGGCAGATACCGGAATGGATATTTTTTGCAGGGGCAGTACTTATTGGAATGGGCGGCAATTTTTTGGCGATTATGGAATATCGCACCAGCTGGTGGCTGACAGTGGTCAGAATTCTGTATTTTGCTCCGTTTTATGCAATGGGTATTTTTTATAAAAAGATACTGGAGAAATATGTGGACAGGATTCCATCTGTAGTGTATTTTGCGATTGTGTTTGCTGCAAAACTTATGATTTTTCTTCATTATAAAACTAGGTTGGCTTATACGCCAGCGTGGTGCAATGACTTTAATCAAGGACCGGTCATGCCAATTATTATTGGTTTTTTGGGAATTGCACTTTGGATGCGGATTGCAACGATAATGGAACCAGTATTTGGAAGAAAAAAGTGGATTAATCTTCTTGCAGACAACACATTTTCGATTATGGAAAATCAGTTTTTGGGTTTTTTACTTGTAAAAGTTGCTTTCGGAACAATTGCGAATGGCACAAAGCTGTTTTTGAAGTTTGACTGGTCAAGATGTAAAAGTGATATTTGGTGGTATTATATGCCGAAGGACGTAGAACAGACAAAAATTCTGTATTTATTAGCAGCGATTTTTGTTGCCTTACTGATCCAGTGGATCCTTACACAGGTGAAAAAAATGGGAAAAAACATATTTTTGTACGTAAGACAATAGTTAAGCGTATACTGCTTTAAATATTTTGCAAAATAAAAATCCCGCAGAAAAAGAAATGAAAACTTTTTCTGCGGGATTTTATTTTATATTGCATAGATCTGAATCGTTATCAAATTTTTATTGATAATCGATAGGAGACAGGTTGTGAGGATCATCTTCCGCAGAAGAGCCTAGATGTCTGATGGTTTTGGAATTATCCTCATTTTCAGAGAAATCGTCCTCATCTATTCCAGAAGAAGAACTTTCGACTGTGGAATCCAAATCGTTTTCTGTAAAAGAAGAAGCGGAGGAAATGTCACTTACCGAAGTGGAGTCGGGTGTTTCCTCTTCCAATTCAGGATTTGTATCGCAAGGACCCTCGATGAGATGGTAATCCGACTCGGAAAAATGATACCATTTCCCATCCTCAAGCTTTTGCCAGCCGGAAACCGCGTGGCCGTCCTTATCAATAAAATAAGACTGCTTACCGTCAGCCCAGAGCTGATGTGGATTGTAAGTTACCCATTCGTTATTGGCAAATCGATCTTCTTCCTTAATATAAAATTTCTGATATTCGCCATCGCCGACCCAGACGGGGGTAAGATCAGCATCAAGTTCATCGAAGAATCGGGAGCCCATAGAGAGCTGGCGATTCAGTTCATCGAAGCCAAGTTCTTCGGCAAGTGTAGGCTTGTCTGAAAAAAGATTCGTACCAAGTCCAAGACGGTCACCGTCAATGACAGCTCCAAGGCTTGCGAGAGTAGTTGGGAACATATCCATCGTGGTGAAAATCCGATTTTTTTCATGAACCGGAAGAATGGGTGAATTTAAAATAGCGTTATAAGTAGAACGTTGATAATCTTCATCGATGTTTTCACAAAAATCAGAGTCCATGGTCAGATGATCACCGGAAAGAATTATAGTCGTGTTTTCATAAAAAGGCTGTTCCTTGATCCAGTCTATAAACTCACTGACACGGGAACTGGAGCAGTCAATCACCATACCGTAGTGGTCATCTCCGTACTGCTTTTCATCACACTCGTCACATTTGTAGCCGTCCTCGAAGTGGGTGGCAACAGTCAGCATACTGAAGTTGAACGGTTCGTCATTCTTGGAAATCTCCGTCAGTTTATCTTTTGCATACTCAAACAGTTTGGCATCTTCATAGCCCCACCACTGGTAGTAGCCTTCCGGGATCAGTCCCTCGCTGATCGCCCAGTAGTAATCGTCAATTTCATAATCACCGTGCGAAGTGAAGTAATTCTTCCGTCCGCCGAATGCGGCATCGGAACCCATCATAAAGTACTGTTTGTAGCCGGCTTCATTGAGAACGTCGCCAAGTGTTGAAAGCTGCGGAAAAAAGCTGTCCTGATAAGCCATCTCATTGCCTTGAATCGAAAGCTTCAGCGGAAGACCGGAAGTCTGTGCAAAGAGACCGCCCATGGTCCAGGTGGTTCCGGTTGTCGGATAAGCGCCGCCCAGCTTGTCGGAGTTGGAAAAATTGATATTGTCCAGGGCAAGATTAGTCAGGGCGGGAATAAAATTGTGGTCGTAAGCACCGCCGTCTTTTTTATCAGAATAGGTGCTTTCCATTGATTCCAGATAAATATAGATCAGATTCCGTTTCTTTTCCGGGAATGTAATCGTTGTCTGGGACGGATTGACGTAATTATCTTCGATCAAAGTGCTGTAGCTGTTCTGAATGTGCAGGTAAGTATCGATATCCAGCGTCGTCCAGACATTATAAAGAGAATAGGAAGAAAGAGCGATTCCCAGGGCAATGCAGATGCAACCGAGAATGATTTCCACTTTCTTCCGATGGCGCAGGATAATAAAAAGCGCGATCAGAATAGCAAGAACGGCAAAAGAGATCATGCCGCAGGACCAGACGTAACTCCAGAGCACATCCTTGCTGGTACCCTCAAGGGGTGCCTTTAAGTGATAAACAAGTTCTTCCATATCAAGATGCGCCCAGGTCGCGAGCATCCAGCGGGAAGACGTAAAAAGAAGGATCCCAAGGAATCCTAACAGAACGGAAAGAATGGAAAAAAGTATCTTTCCAACATGCTGTACTTTTTTGCGAGACACAGTAAATAACCTCCAGTTTTCTTTAGTGTTTTATAATAGGTAACAAACAGGTAGCGTTAGGTATAAAATATAACTGGGAACTTACGATATTATAACAGAAACTTTACGAAAAAAATAGTATTTTCTTAAAAAATACGAGTGGAAAATGAAAATCCGGGAATTTACATAAAAAGCGGCGGGGCGGGCGTGAAAATGGGTTCTTGAGTTTCTCAGAAAAGAATGGTATAATAGCAAAGATTGTAGACACAAAAGAGGTCAAAAAAAGATCTGTTCACATTTTTGTGGAGAAGAGAAAGGAAAGAAAAATGGGAAAAATTAAAGTAGAATCTTGTGAAATTGAAGGATTAAAAGTAATTACCCCGACCGTATTCGGCGATGAGCGCGGATATTTTATGGAGACATACAATTACAATGATTTTAAAGAAGCCGGCATTGATGTCCAGTTCGTACAGGATAACCAGTCTGCATCCAAAAAAGGTGTCCTGCGCGGACTTCACTTCCAGATCAATTACCCGCAGGACAAACTGGTACGCGTGGTAAACGGAGAAGTATTCGATGTTGCGGTTGACCTTCGCGAGGGATCCAAAACCTACGGAAAATGGTTCGGCGTCCTGCTTTCGGCAGAAAATAAGAAACAGTTCTTTATTCCGAAGAACTTTGCACATGGATTTATCGTACTCTCTGATTATGCAGAGTTTGCTTATAAATGTACCGATTTCTATCATCCAAACGATGAGGGCGGTCTGTACTTTGACGATCCGGAGATCGGCGTGGAGTGGCCGATGCCGGAAGGAATGACAAAAGAAGATCTGATTATTTCGGAAAAAGATCATAAATGGGGCGGAATTAAGGATTTAAAGAAATAAGGAGTAAAAAACATTTATGAACGTATTCAAAGAACTTTATCAGAACCGGAAACTGATCTGGAAACTGTCAAAAAATGATTTCCGCAATAAATTCGCCGGAGCGTATTTTGGCATTATATGGGCATTTATCCAGCCGATGGTGACGGTTGCTGTTTACTTTGTCGTATTCCAGCTCGGACTGCGCGTGCAGCCAGCTGCCACTGGATATCCGTATATCTGCTGGCTGGTTTCCGGTATTATTCCGTGGTTCTTCTTTTCTGATGCGCTGCCAAGTGCGTCAAATTGTCTGCTGGAATACAGTTATCTGGTAAAGAAGGTCGTATTTAAAATCAGTGTACTTCCGATTGTAAAGGTGATTTCTTCCCTGTTTGTACATCTGTTCTTTATTGTGTTTGCTATTTTGATTTTTGCACTGATGGGAAAACTTCCGCCGGTTCAGATTATCCAGATCGGGTACTATACCTTTGCGGTGATCTGTCTCGTCGTTGTACTTTCCTATCTGACCTGTTCCATCACACCGTTTTTCCGCGATTTCGGCCAGATTATCAATGTAATTCTGAATGTCGGCATGTGGGCAACCCCGATTCTGTGGGATACCACAACAATTCCGAATATTCCGAACTGGCTGAACAGCCTTCTGAAGCTGAATCCTCTGTACTATATTGTCCAGGGATATCGTGACAGCTTTATGAATGGACTCTGGTTCTTCGAGCATCCATGGCACACCCTTTACTTCTGGGCTTTTGTGCTTATGGCAGGACTAATCAGTTCCAAAGTGTTCAAGCGCCTCCGGGTTCATTTCTCAGATGTATTATAGGAGGATGGAATGAGCACAGAAAATACAGAAACAGTAATTTCAATTAACCATGTCAGCAAGGTCTACAAGCTGTTTGAAAAGCCGATGGACCGTCTGAAAGAATCGCTTTCACTGACACATAAAAACTATCACACCGATCATTTTGCGCTGGAGGATATCTCACTTGAGGTGCATAAGGGCGAGTGTGTCGGTATCATTGGAACGAACGGTTCCGGAAAATCCACACTGCTGAAAATCGTCACAGGTGTCTTAAACCCGACGAGCGGAAACGTGGAGTTAAAGGGAAGAGTCAGTGCCATTCTGGAACTGGGTGCAGGCTTTAACATGGAGTATACCGGTATTGAGAACATTTTCCTGAACGGAACGATGCTTGGCTATACCGAGGAGGAGATGAAGGCAAAGCTCGACGATATCATTGCGTTTGCAGAGATCGGTGACTTTATCAATCAGCCGGTTAAGACGTATTCCAGCGGTATGTTTGCCCGCCTTGCCTTCGCGGTTGCGATCAATGTGGATCCGGATATTCTGATTGTCGATGAGGCCTTAAGCGTCGGAGACATTTTCTTCCAGTCCAAGTGTTACCGGAAATTTAACGATCTGAAAGAAGCAGGAAAAACGATCCTTTTCGTTTCCCACGATATGGGCAGCGTCATCAAGTACTGTGAGAGATGTCTTCTGATTAACAAAGGAAAACAGGTGATGGTTGGAAAATCGTCGGAGGCAGTCGATGTCTACAAGAAGATTCTTGCCAACCAGTACGATGACGAGACAAAAGAAGAGGAAGAGACCGAAGAGAGTGCAGAACAGACCGAAGAGAGAACCGAAGCAGATGCATCCGGTGCCGTATCGGCAGAAAAGCCGAAAAAAGGCCTCTGGAGAGAACGCCTGATTGCGAATGCGCAGCTGGTAGAGTATGGAGACAAGGCTGCGGAGATCGTGGACTTTGCGATTATCGACCACAAAGGTATGATTACATCTTCTGTGGATAAAAACCAGAGATTCCGCATCAAGATGAAAATCAAGTTCCATGAAACGATGGAGCATCCGATTTTTGCCTTTTCGATCAAAGACCGGAAGGGAACGGAGATTACCGGAACGAATACGGCGCTGGAGGATTACACAAAAGACGTGGTGGAAGCAGGAAAGACCGTCACGGTATGCTTTGACCAGATCATGCCGCTGCAGAGCGGACAGTATCTGATGTCGTTTGGATGTACCAGCTACCATCTGGAAGAGCTGGTGATCCACCACAGACTGTACGATGCTTGCTTCCTGGAAGTCTTCTCCATGAAAGACACCGTAGGATTTTTTGATATGAACTCTACCGTGACCTACGAGTAGGATGCGGAGGATAAACGACGGGGGTTATATGAAAGAAACAATAGGAAATGTTCTTTTGAACCTGGATTATTATGACGGCGAAGATGCTTACAGCGACGGCAGCATTGAGGACCGGCTGCTGGAGATCGTCAAGACGACGCCGAAAGAGGATTACCAGAAGGTAATCCTCACAGAAAAAAGCTGGCCGATTTTTTATCATCTCTCTCCGGAACGGGAAAATATTCTGGACTGGTATGAGTGGAAAGACGATGCTTCCGTATTTGAAGTCGGAGCCGGCTGCGGAGCCATTTCCGGCGTGCTCTGCAGAAATGCAAAGCGGGTAGTGGCAAACGATCTGTCGAAGCGGCGCAGTACGATCAATGCCTACAAAAATCAGGATGCGTCCAACCTGGAGATTATGGTTGGAAACTTTAATGTTGTTGCAGAAAAAATGGAAGAACGCTTCGATTACGTGACACTGATCGGTGTTCTGGAGTATGCAAAAAGCTATATTGGAAAGGATAATCCGTATCCGGAATATCTGGAAAAGATCAATCGTCTCTTAAAACCGGGCGGAAAAATCCTGATTGCGATTGAGAACCGTCTGGGACTGAAGTATTTTGCCGGCTGCAGGGAAGACCATGTGGGCCGGGAATTTGCCGGAATTGAAGGATATCCGGGGATCGATTTTGTCGAGACATTCAGCAAACCGGAGCTGGAGCAGATGCTGCAGGAAAACGGTTTTTCGAAGTTTAAGTTTTATTATCCCTATCCGGATTACAAATTTCCGGCGGTCATTTATTCGGATGAATATCTGCCGAAGCCGGGTGAATTGAGAAAAAATCAGCGGAATTTTGATGCTGACAGGATCACACTTTTTGACGAAGGCAAAGCATTTGACGGAATCCTGAAGTCCGGTCTGTTTCCGGTTTTTTCCAATTCCTTTCTGATTGAAGTGGAGAAAAAGGAGTAAACGTATGAGGAAAGTTCTGTATACGAAATTTTCGAGAGAACGTCGGAACGAATTTCAGATTATGACCCGGATTACAGAAGAGGATGGGATCCGGCGTGTGTGGAAGCTTCCGCTGCAGAAAGAGGGAGAACTCCACATCCGGCATATGTATGAAAACTATAGAAAGCTGGAGCATCTGTACGCCTATGCGGGCGTACAGATCTGCCCATGCGAACTGGATGAAGAAAAATGCGCGCTTGCATTTCCTTTTGTAGAAGGGGAAAGTCTGGAAACGCGCATTTCCCGTCATGGAAAAGAAAAAGATTTTGCATCGCTGAAAAAGGATTATGAACTGCTGTATCAGATCATTGCATCGGCAAAAGGGCAGAAATCCTTTGTGGAAACCGATGCGTTCTGTGAGGTGTTCGGCCATCCGGCATTGAAAGAAGGACTTGCCGCAGCGGAGATTTCCAATATTGACATGATTCCGGGCAACCTTCTTCTGGATGGAGAAAAGGTCTGGGTGGCAGACTACGAGTGGGTATTCCCGTTTGCCGTACCGATTGCATTTATCTATGCGCGGAGCGTCTTTTTACAGGAGGCGGCGAGTGCACTGACGAAGGAAGAGCAGGAAGAACTGTACGCCATTGGCGGTATTTCCATGGAAGAGATTCCGGTATACTACCATATGGAAGAGTGCTTCCAGGAATTCGCGGCCGGAAAGGGTGAGCCAAATGCGCTCGCCACGTTCTATGGAAAACTGCACCGGCACAATTATCCGCTTTCTATCTGGGAAAAAGAAAAAATGATGTACCCGGTTGTGCTCACCGAAACAGCACCGGAGGAGAGAGAACTCTATTATGAGGACTGCTTCGGCTTGGATGAGCAGAAGGTGATGATGCTTGAAAAGGCAGACGCGGACGGAGAGCTTTCCCTTCAGCTGATGCAGGAGGGGGCTGTCATTAAAATCCGTTCTCTCGCGGGCGTATGCAGCGATGGGAAGACGGAACGTATCGCTTTTTCGCACAACGCCGAGCTTGAGATTATCGACGACTATTATTTCCTTGGAACGCCGGTTCTGAAATTCCGGAATGCCGGTTATGAACAGATCCGGATTGATTACCGGATTTACTACAAAGGCGATGGCGTTACGTCCCAGTTTATTCAATATATCCGTCAGAATAAAGATCTGAGGGATGAACTGAACGGGGAGATTTATCGGAAAGGCCA
Source organism: Blautia sp. TM10-2 (assembly GCF_003480845.1). Classification (NCBI taxonomy): domain Bacteria; kingdom Bacillati; phylum Bacillota; class Clostridia; order Lachnospirales; family Lachnospiraceae; genus Blautia; species Blautia sp. TM10-2. The sequence continues at coordinate 133,943 of NZ_QUJZ01000004.1, forward strand.
GCTGCAGGCAGAAATCGAAGCAGAAAAAGCGGCACTTGCACACAGGGAAGAAGAACTCCAGGAAACGAGAAAACAGAAGCAGTTTCTGGAGGAAGAGCTGGAGCGGATGCGCCAGCGTAAGGTTGTGCGTATGGCAGATAAAGTGCAGCATGTGATAAAAAGGAGTAAATAACTATGGATGTATCCATTGTCATTCCTACCAAAAATGGTGGGCATCTGTTTGAAAAAGTGCTGGATGCCGTTTTCAAACAGAAGACAGAGTATGAATATGAAGTAATTTGCGTGGATTCCGGGTCAAAGGACGGAACTCTCGATGTGATCCGCAAATATCCATGCCGTTTGTTTCAGATTGAGCCGTCCGAATTTGGACATGGAAAAACGAGAAACTATGGTGCTTCCAAAGGAAACGGAACGTATATCATCTTTATTACGCAGGATGCGCTTCCAGCGACCGATACCTGGCTGCAGAATTTCATTGATGCCATGAAGATGGACCCGGAAATCGTGGGAGGATTCGGGATTCATTATCCGTATCCGGACTGCAATCTGCTTGACAAGCGTGATCTGGACGGCCATTTTAAAGGATTTGGAGAAACTAATACGATTTTCCACCTTGATGATCCGGAACGCTACGAAAGAGAAGAAGGATATCGTCATTATCTGGCGTTTTTCTCCGACAATAACTCCTGTATCCGAAGAGATATTTTTGAAAAATATCCGTATGAGGATGTCAACTTTGCCGAGGATCAGATCTGGGCGAGAAAGATGATTGAACTCGGATTCAAAAAAGTATACTGCCCGTATGCACCGGTATATCATTCCCACAATTTCAAACTCAGAACGTATTTCAAACGGTATTATGATGAGCAGAAGGGATTATATGAAGTTCATCAGTATATGATTGCACAGAAATGGACGCAGCTTCCGGGCATGCTGTACCGTCAGGTGAGAGGGGACTGCGTGTATATCCGTCAGCAGCCGCTCAGTAAAAAAGAGAAAATCCACTGGGCATTTTATTCCCTGTTTCGCAATTTTGACCGCTTTGTGGGCGGCTATCTCGGCGGAAAATACCATCTGTATTCCAAACGGAAACAACAGTTCCTGGATCGTCACATTTCGCAGCAGTACGATCAGAGACATGCATAGAAGAAAGGAAAAAGAAACGTGAAAAAACCAAATGTAGCATACCGTGCGTTACGGTATCTGAAGAATCATGGATTAAAAGAAACGATTGAGCGCGCAAAACAGGGCAATGAGCCGGCTGTACCGCCGAAGAACAACGTCATCGGATTTTACAGATTTGTCGTAGACAACGATCCGATCCCGTTCAATCAAAAAGAGTATGAGAAACATAAAAACGACAAGAAAAAGATCCTGAATTGGGTTGTACCGGAAATGGGACCTGGTTCCGGCGGTCATACCACCATTTTCCGTTTTATTTCCAACCTGGAGCGCCTCGGTTTCCACAGTAGAGTTTATCTCTACATGTCCCCGAATTTTCAGGATAATGCGTCCATCCGCAAATTCCTAAAAGAGTACTTCCCGCTTCTTGTGCCGGAAGTAGAAGTTTACTGCGATGTATCCCAGATGAAATTTGCACATGCAACCGTAGCAACCTCCTGGACCACCGCTTACTACGTAAGAAAATTCCAGAATACGATTTCGAAGTTTTACTTCGTACAGGATTTCGAGCCGCATTTCTATGCACACGGTTCGGAGTATGAGTTTGCAGAGAACACGTACAAGATGGGATTCCGAGGAATCACAGCAGGAGACTGGCTGCGGGATATCATGAGAAATGAATACGGCATGCAGGCAGACAGCTTCCATTTCTCCTACGATGACAAGGTATATCAGCCGAAGGAAAAGCAGGACAACGAGAAGAGAGTTTTCTTCTATGCCCGCCCGGTTACCCCGAGACGTGATTTTGAGCTCGGTATGCTGGCACTCAATGAGCTGTGCCGCAGAATGCCGGAGATCGAGGTTGTTTTCGCGGGATGGGATGTCAGCGGCTATGAGATTCCGTTCAAACACAGAAATTTAGGTATCGTAACACCGCAGGTGCTGGCAGATTCCTATGCGATCTGTGATATGTGCCTTGTTATTTCGAATACCAACCTTTCCCTCGTACCGTTCGAGGTTATGGCCTGCAACTCGGTCGCTGTCTGCTCCAAGGGTGCAAACAGCAGTTGGATGGTAAATGAGGAAAACTCCATTCTGGTTGACTATGATCCGATCCAGATCGCAGATAGAATGGAATATTACTTCAACCACCCGGATGAGCTGGCTACAATCCGCAAAAAGGGAATGGATTTCGTAAAGGGAACCTCCTGGTACAAAGAAGCCGAAAAAGTTTACGCAAGTATGCTAAAAGGAATTGAGGAAGATGAGAAAAAACTGCAGTAAGGATGTGAGCAGAGAACGCAGAATCGAGATTCTGTTTGTATTCGGCGTATTCCTGTTTTACTTTTTGTGGTCCTGTACGCAGCGATACAATTTCTCGTCGGATGAATCAATGCGGTATCAGATTCCACAGTTCATTTATGAATATGGGAAGCTTCCGCGGGGTGACGAACCGCTGATTCGGAATGAGGATTGGGGGATTTCCTATGCATTCAATCCGATTCTCTCCTATATGGCATCTGCAGTTTTGATGAAGGGGATGAGCCTGTTTTCCACGGATGAGTGGATGCTGCTCATTTCCGCCCGTTTTGTAAATGTTCTGCTGGGAGCGCTTACTGCCTGGGTGGTCTTAAAGACGGCAAAGCTGTTGTTTCCAAGACGCTACGCATGGATGTTTACGACTCTGGTGGTTTTCCTGCCGGGCAATGTGATTTTATATTCCTATGTCAACTGCGACGCGCTTGCAATGTGTTCGACGGCCATTATCTTTTATTCCTGGGTAAAGGCGTACAAAGAGGGATGGAGCTGGACCACGTGTGCGGTATCGGCCGTTGGAATGGGAATCTGTTTCTTGTCGTATTACAATGCGTATGGATTTATTCTGATGACGTTTTTCTACTTTGTGGGAACGATGCTGACGGACCAGTCGAAACCGGTCAAAGAACGATGGAAAGAAATGATCCAAAAAGGTCTTTTTATTTTGGTGATCGTCTGTGTCATTGCTCTGTGGTGGTTTATTCGAAATGCTATTCTCTATGGAGGAGATTTTCTGGGACGCCAGGCATCGAGCGCAAGCGCGGAACTGTATGCAAGATACCAGTACAAGCCGTCGCACATCAAGACCTTCCAGAAAAAAGGAGGCTCCATGTTGCATATGATCTTCTATAAGCCGAGTTTTCTGGAACATGACTGGCTGGTAACAGTGCTGTACAGCTTTGTCGGCGCGTTTGGCTACAATAAGATTTATCTTTCCACGATGATTATTGTTCCGTACCTCTGCTGTCTTCTTGTCGGTCTCATTCTGATGCGGAACTGTTGCCAGAGAGACTTTTTCTTCTGGAATGCAGACGGCACGCAGACGGCTCTTACCGGAAAAACGAAGAGAAAATGGAGTAAACTGGGATGGTTTACCTGGGCTAATGTGTTTGCCCTGCTGATCCCGAATTATCTGAATGCGTATTACTCCTACAGTTCTGATTTTCAGCCGCAGGGACGATACAGCATGCCGATGCTGATTCCGCTGATGTATTTCGTGACGAAGGGTGTGCAGGCGTTCCTGAAACGGGAGAAAAAACTACAGAAGTATGAAAAATTGTTCTGTATTCTGGTCTGTGTGGCGGCAGCGGCATTAGCGGCATTTACTTGGGCGAGAATCATCTATCCGATGTACTTGCAGAACTACTACGGATTGCGGTAAGCGGAACAGAGAAAGAAAGCGGTGAAACGTTTGGAAAAAATTTCAGTGCTGACAGCAAAATTAAAAAAAGCTGTTGCAGAAGAAGGAATCGGCGGTCTGGCTGGGCGTACGAAAGGGTACCTTGCGCGGGCAAAAAAAGAAAAAGAGTTTCAGAGAGAAAAATCCCGGGTCTACCGGGATATTCTCTTTATCAGTGGCTGCAATGAACAGCTGCCGCATCCACACCGGTACCGCGTGGTGCATCAGATGGAGCAGCTGGAGGCAGGCGGATATACGTGTGATACGGTTTATTTTCAGGAGCTGAAGCCCTGGATGGTACGTTGCTACGGCGCGTTCGTGATTTTCCGCTGCCCGATGACGGACACCCTGCGGGAATTTGCCACAATGGCAAAGCAGATGAACAAGCCTCTGTGGTACGATGTGGATGATCTTGTGATCGATACGAAATACACCGATCAGATTCCGTTTCTCGACCGGATGCAGCCGGAAGAACGGCAGGCATACGATCAGAATGTCCGAAACATGGGCGAGCTGCTTTCCCTCTGCGATGCGGCGGTTACGACGACAGCGGCGCTGGCAGAAGAACTGAAGCAGTACGTACCGGAGGTGCTGATCAACCGCAACTGTGCGTCAGATGAGATGCTGCTACTGTCCGAGGCGGTGTTAAAAGAAAAACAGAAAAAGAACGAAGCAGATGGAACGGCGAAAAAAGTACGCCTTGGCTATTTCAGCGGCAGTGCGACGCATCTGGACGACATCGAGATGATCGTTCCGGTGCTGAAACAGTTGCTTGGCAAAAATCCGAACCTGGAACTCCTCATCGTGGGAATTCTGGAACTCCCGGTGGAGCTGAAACTGTTTGCTTCCCAGATCCAGATGGAGGGCTTTGTCGATTACCAAAAACTGCCGGAGCGGATTGCGTCGGTGGATATCAACTTGGCTCCGCTTACCGATACGATTTTTAACCGTGCGAAATCGGAAAATAAATGGGTGGAAGCGGCTCTGGTGCAGACTGTGACAGCAGCCAGCAATCTCGGCGCTTTTGCTGAGATGGTACAGGATGGAGAAGACGGCGTACTCTGCCGAGACGAAGCGGAGTGGTTGGAAAAACTGCAGTGGCTGATCGACGACGAACCGGCACGAAAAGCCATTGCCGGACGGGCATATGGCCGGTGCAGCCGCGAGTGTGTCACAATCTTTCATGCCACCGGGATTTGCGAGTGGGTGGAGCGCCACTGGAATCTACGCTGTGCCTTTGTGCTTCCAGCGATGGAGATCAGCGGAGGCATCCGCGTTGCACTTCTTCATGCGGAAATGCTGGTAAAAGCAGGAGCGCAGGTCAGCCTCTTTACTCTGGAAGGGGAGGCGGAGTGGTATCATGAGGGTGATTTCCATTTTCCGGTGCTGTCGGCCGAGCGAGAGAAACTGCAGGGAACGCTGGATCTTGCGGTAGCGACGATGTGGAATACCGCAGAGTTCGTCGAACAGTCCAGCAAGATCCGAAAGAAAAAATATCTGGTGCAGAATTTTGAAGTTGGATTTTATCCGCCGGGAAGCCCGTACCGGATCGCAACTTCGGCGACTTACCGGATGAGGAGCCCGATGGAGTACGTAACCATTTCCAAATGGTGTCAGAACTGGCTGCGGGAGGAATACCATACCGAAGCAGCCTATCTTCCGAACGGCATCGATCCGTCCTTCTATCCGAAACGGGGGCGGGATCTGCAGGGAAAAATTCGGATTCTGATCGAGGGAGACTGCAGCGCGGAGCATAAAAACGTGGACGAGAGCTTCCGTATCGTGGAACAGCTGGATCTGGAAAAATTCGAGATCTGGTACATGTCCTACAATGGAAATCCGAAATCCTGGTACCGCGTGGACCGCTTTTTACACCGGGTTCCATATGAAAAAACACCGGAAGTCTATGCGGCGTGTGATATCCTGCTGAAAACAAGCCTGCTGGAAAGCTTTTCCTATCCGCCGCTTGAGATGATGGCGTCCGGCGGCTACGTCGTTGCTGTGCCGAACGGTGGCAATCTGGAATACCTGAAAGATGGGGAAAACTGTATTCTCTATCCGCAGGGAAATCTCGCGGAGGCAAAAGCGGCGATTGAGCGTATTCTGACAGATGCGGAACTGAGGAAAAAACTGGATACGGGAGCAGAAGAGACGGTAAAGGAAAGAAACTGGAAAAGAATCGAACCACAGATTTTAGAACAGTATCTTGGAAAATAAATAAGCAACAAAAAGGGCTGTCGCACTAGCAAATATTTCTGGCGGTAGCTCTGCGTTATACCCAAATGGCATCGAAATCGGTTGCGTTTTCGATGCCATTCTTTACTTCTTATAGGAAAGTTCGACTTCCGTCGAACTCTTGAATCAGGATCATCCGTTGGACGGGAGGTCCTGATTGCTTATAAATTAGAAGATCAGTGCCGTTTGTTTCGGTTATTGCGGCGTCTGTTTCTGCGTTTCCGTCTCTTTCTCGCGTTGTTGATCACGACAATGATCAGAATCAGAAAAGCGACACCGTTCAGGCCAAGCAGAATATAGAGCAGTGTGGAGAGAAAAGAAATTTTCTTGGTTTCTTCCGGTGTTGGAATATCTGTGCTGTCGGTTTCTTCTGATGAATCGGAGGAAACCGAAGAACTGTCGGAAACAGTACATGGAGCGGAAACCTCGGCTGTTCCGATGAAGTGATCATCGAAAAAATACTGGCGGGTGTACGGTTCCTCAACGGAAGCGCCGTCCGGATCGGTGTAGGTTGCAGTTTCAATTTTCGCATTCTTTGGAAGCGTTACCACACCGGAAAGACTTTCCTTTTTTGCGTTCTTCAGGGTATAATGTGTAAAATTATCATAACCGAAATCAAGTACGGTACGGGTATCGTTGATATAATCGAGGTTATCACAGGTTAAAACAACGCAGACCAGCGTCATATTGCCTCGCTTGGCAGCGGTAACGAGTGTGTTGTGTGCCTCATCGGTATAACCGGTCTTTCCGGCGAAAGCACCCTTGTATCCCCACTGACCGTCCTGGAACAGCAATGCGTGGTGGTTCTGAAGATCACGCGGTGTCGAGGTCATATTGGTCGGCTGAATTGTGTAGGTCAGATCGGACTCGATGCGGCAGAAGGTCTCGTTTTTGATGCACTCCTGCATAATGAGTGCCATATCGTGTGCACTGGTGTAGTGGTTCGGATCTGGCAGACCGTTTGCATTGACAAAATGGGTATTCGTGCAACCAAGTGCAGCGGCGCGTTCGTTCATCATGGCGGCGAAACCTTCCTCGCTTCCGGCAATGTCGATGGCAAGCTGTGTGCAGACCTCATTTGCCGAGGCAAGAAGAATCGCGTGAAGAGCATCCTCCACTGTGATCGTTTCGCCAAGCTGAACGTTGATGCGGGCATTTCCCGGAATGGATTCGCTGACAGCATGTTCGCCGAAGGTAACGGTGTCGGTCATCTGCTTGTTTTCAATGATCAGCAGAGCCGTCAGAATCTTGGTGATGCTGGCAGGATAGCGCTGCTCGTCCATGTTTTTATCGTATAAAACAGCACCAGTATCGGCATCGAGTAAACAGACAGCGCCGGAATTGTTTTCCGGTCCTTCGGGCCAGGTGGTGACTGTTTTTTTATCGGTTGTGGCAAAAATCGTCTGCGGGAGGCAGGACGCGGCAAAAACAAAAGCAAGCAACAGGCATAAAAATGTGCGGGCTGCAGAATTCTTTCTAATCATAACTCACTCCTTCTGATCCAGCGGGTACAGCTGCATAAGACTGTCCGGGCAGCGGATCTCTCTAAAATGTATTAGACACACTTTTATTATTATAACATAAAGCGAGCAGGGAAGAAACACATAATTTCTTAATATTTTCAGTCGGGATTTGCAAAATGCAGTAAAATAGAGTATAATGCGAACGAGTTCATACGGAAAAAACAAAAAACCTGAAAAACAAAAACCCCAAGGAGTTAAAAAAAGTGTCAGATATGAAATGGCTCCGTTTTATACGGAAATTGAAACCTTACAACATACAGAAGGGACTGCGTTACCTGAAACATTATGGCCCAAAGGAATTCCTGATCCGTCTTTCGGAGAGGATGGAGCCGGAGGAGGTTCCGTACGGACCGTGGCGGGAGCAGTACTGCGCAAAAGAGGAGGACCTGGCGTGTCAGAAAAATCATAAATTTTCTTATTGTCCGAAGATCAGCGTTGTTGTTCCGGCTTACCGTACGCCGGAAATTTTTCTGCGTCAGATGATCGAATCCCTGGAAAAACAGAGTTATGAAAACTGGGAACTGGTGATCGGAAATGCCAGCCCGGAGGATGAGACGATGGCGCGCATCCTGAAAGAGTATACCGGAAAAGATCCGCGCGTAAAGAACGTTCCGATTCCGGAAAATATCGGCATTGCAGAGAATACAAATGCAGCGCTTGCCGCAGCAGCGGGAAATTTCGTCGGTTTTATGGATCACGACGATCTGCTTGCGCCGGATGCACTCTTTGAAATTGCCATCCGTCTGGAAAAAGATCCGTCCATCGATGCTTTTTATACCGATGAGGACAAGGTACGGACCGATCTGTCCGAGTATTTCCAGCCGCATTTCAAACCGGATTTCAATCTGGATCTGCTGCGGTCAAACAATTATATCTGCCATTTCTTCGTTGTACGGCGGGAGATTGCGGAGAAAACCGGCGGCCTTCGTCCGGAATACAATGGGGCGCAGGATTATGATTATATCTTCCGCTGCACGGAAATGGCGGGAAAAATTGTACACATTCCGAGAGTTTTATATCACTGGAGGGTCCACAGCGCTTCCACCGCAGACAATCCGGCAAGCAAGCTGTACGCGTATGAGGCCGGAAAAAAGGCAATTGAGGGAAACCTTGCGCGCTGCGGCGAAGAGGGAACCGTCACACTGCGTTCGGATTATGGCTTCTACGATGTAGATTATAAACTGCGGGGAACGCCTCTGGTTTCGATTCTGATCCCGAACAAGGATCAGGCCGATACGTTACGCACCTGTCTGGAATCCATTAAGAAGAAGTGCATGTATCCATCCTATGAGATTCTGATTATTGAGAACAACAGCACTGAGGAAGCAACGTTTTCCTATTACAAAGAACTCGAAGCACAGGGCATCCGTGTCCTGAAGTATCCAAAACAGGGCTTTAACTATTCTGCGATCAATAATTTCGGCGTCAAAGAGGCAAAGGGAGAGTATCTCCTGTTTCTCAATAACGATATGGAAATTATCACACCCGATTTTATGGAAAAGATGGTGTCCAATCTGCAAAGACCGCAGATCGGGGCGGTCGGCGCGAAGCTGTATTACCCGGACAACACGGTGCAGCATGCGGGTATCATCATCGGTATCGGCGGCATTGCGGGCCACGCCTTTTTAGGTCTGGCGCGCGGAAGAAGCGGCTACCTGCATAAGGCATCGCTCCAGATGAATGTGAGTGCGGTGACAGCAGCGTGCATGATGATGAAAAAAGAGGTTTTTGAGGAGGTCGGCGGCTTTGAAGAAGAACTGTCCGTCGCTTTCAATGATGTTGATCTGTGCCTGCGCATTGGAAAAGCAGGTTATAAAATCGTATACAATCCGCACGTGGAGCTGTACCATTATGAATCGAAATCCAGGGGAGCAGAGGATGACGAGAAGAAGGTGCGCCGCTTCCAGTCGGAAATCGAATTTATGCGCAGCCGCTGGATTGGGCTGTTAAAGGCAGGAGATCCCTGCTACAATCCAAATTTAACGCTGGCATCGTGGAACTATGGACTGCGTGCCGACGGCAGGGGAGTAAAACCATGGACAAAGTAGCAGTTGTAATACCAAATTATAATGGATACCGGTATCTGGAGACGTGCTTTGCAGCGCTTGCAAAGCAGACCTTTACGGAATTTACCACATATTTCGTGGACAATGGTTCACAGGATGAGAGCTGTGCGTTTCTGCGGGAACACTACCCGGAGACGAAAATCATCCAGCTCGATGATAACTATGGCTTCAGCCGTGCGGTCAACGAAGGCATCCGCCAGTCGAAGGAGCCGTATGTGATCCTTTTAAACAACGACACCGAAGTGTTCCAGGACTTTGTCGAGCGCCTTTATGAGGGAATCTGTAAAAGAAAGAATGCGTTTGCATGCAGCGCAAAGCTGATTTCCTATCAGGAGCGTGATAAAATCGACGATGCGGGAAATTACTATAATATGCTGGGATGGGCATTCGCAAGAGGAAAAGGAAAACCGGTCAGTGAATTTGAAACGTCCGACCGGATTTTTGCGGCCTGCGCCGGAGCAGCAATCTACCGCCGGGAATTTCTGGAAAAGACCGGACTTTTTGACGAAGAACATTTCGCTTATCTGGAAGATACCGACATCGGCTATCGTGCGCGGCTTTTGGGCTACGAGAACTGGTATGAGCCGTCCGCGAAGGTTTACCACGTCGGAAGCGGAACGAGCGGTTCCCGGTATAACCTCTTTAAAATCCGTTATTCTTCCAGGAACAATATTTATCTGATCTATAAAAATATGCCGGTTTTACAGATTTTGCTTAACCTGCCGGCCTTTATCCTCGGTTTTTCGGCAAAACTGGTCTTTTTTGCATCGAAGGGATACGGAAAAGAATATCTGGCAGGAATCAAGAATGGTTTTTTCATCTGCCGGAAGCCGGAAAACAGAGCAAAAAAGATCCGTTTTGAGTGGAAGCGCCTCGGCACGTATTTTGTCATCGAATGGGAGCTTTTTATCAATGTGTTCCGGAGATTTCTGGAGAGGGCATAAGGATTCTTTCAAAAGATTACGAAAAAGTTAAAAAGTTTACGGAAATAAGAAGAATGTTAGAAAAATATGATTGCTCTTTTTTGGAACTTATTGTATAGTTAGGGGTAGGGAATTTTTAAATCCCGAAAAAAACAGATAAGGTGAACGAATTTGATCAACGATAATCAGAAATATTTTGACCGGATGCACGTTCTGATCGATGCCCTGGTGCTCGCACTTTCCTACGTACTGTCCTGGTACTGCTATGTGCGGCTGGGCGTTATGAATAATCATCCGGAGAGGGGAATTCTGCCGCCGGCGACGTATATGATGGCACTGCTCTATATCGTGCCCGGCTATCTGCTGCTTTACTATGCATTCAATCTCTATGCATCCAAGCGTTTTCAGGGAAGACGTCTGGAATTTGCCAATATCTTAAAAGCGAATACGGTTGGATTTCTGGTCTGGCTGGCCAGCCTTTACATGGTGCGCCAGGTTCACTTTTCCCGTGGTATGCTCTGCATCTTCTTTGTGCTGAATGTGACACTGGAAACGATCGTAAGAAATCTGATCCACTATATCTTAAGCAATATGTGGAAACACGGCCGCAACCAGAAGCAGATTCTGATGGTCGGCTACAGCCGTGCGACCGAGGAATACATTGACCGGATCATTGCAAACCCAGAGTGGGGCTATCTCGTCCGCGGAATCCTCGATGACCATGTCAAAGCGGGAACGATGTACCGCGGTGTCAAGGTTCTTGGAAGAATCAACAATCTTTCAGTCATTCTGCCGGAAAACAAACTGGATGAAATTGCCATTACCCTTGGCCTGAACGAATACTTCCGCCTGGAGGAGATCGTTGCCATGTGTGAAAAATCCGGCGTACATACCCAGTTTGTGCCGGATTACCACAACATCATTCCGACAAAGCCGTACACAGAAGACCTGCAGGGACTTCCTGTCATCAATATCCGCTATGTGCCGCTTTCCAACACGTTCAACGCGATGCTGAAACGGATTGTGGATATTTTCGGCGCGTTCGTGGCGATCATTCTGTTCTCACCGGTGATGCTGTTTTCCTGCATCATGATCAAGCTGACCTCACCGGGTCCGCTGATCTACCGTCAGACACGCGTCGGACTGCACAACAAACCGTTTGAAATGTACAAGTTCCGTTCGATGGAAGTTCAGACGGAGGAGAAAGAAAAGAAGGCATGGACCGTGAAGAATGACCCGCGTGTGACGGGATTTGGAAAATTCATGCGCCATACCAGCATTGATGAGCTTCCACAGCTCTTTAACATCTTAAAAGGAGATATGAGCCTGGTCGGACCGCGGCCGGAGCGACCTTTCTTTGTGGAAAAATTCCGGGAGGAAATCCCGCGTTATATGGTAAAACATCAGGTGCGTCCCGGTCTTACGGGGTGGGCACAGGTGAATGGATACCGGGGAGACACTTCCATCCGAAAGCGTATTGACTGTGATCTGTATTATATTGAAAACTGGACGCTGGGACTTGATTTTAAAATTCTGTTCCTGACCTTTTTCAAAGGATTTGTGAATAAAAACGCTTACTAAAAGATAAGGGGAAAAGAGATGTCGAAGAAGAATTACAAAAAGAGCAGAAAATACAAAAAAATGCGCCGCAGAAAAATAATTTTCGGAATTGAAATCACCGTTCTGCTGATTCTTTCCGGAATTCTGTTCGTCTACGCATGGATCAACCGTTCGATGGATAAGATGAATCAGGATACGCTGGACAGCTCCCAGATTCAGATCAACAGTGAAGTAAAGGCAAATACCGATCTCTCACAGATGTCCGGTACACAGGTCATCGCGCTGGTCGGCGTGGATGCCAGAGGTGTGAAAGGCTCCGAGCTGGCAGAAAGCATGAACAGTGACACTATTATTCTCTGTTGTATTGATCACGACAAGCAGGAAATCCGTATGGTGTCGATTATGCGTGACACCTGGATGAATATGGCGAAATATACCGATGAATATTATGAGTTTGACAAAGCCAATTCCGCATACAACCGCGGCGGCCCGGAGAGTATGCTCTCCATGCTGAATACAAACCTTGACTTTGCACTGACCGATTACGTTACCGTAAACTTCAAGGCACTCGCCGATGCGATTGATGTCCTGGGCGGTCTCGACATCGAGATGACAAATGCAGAGTGTGTTCATGCAAACAACTACAACAGAGAGGTATCGGAAGCACAGGGCGTAGAGTATGAAGCTATTCCGTATGATGAGGACCTTGGGGATGATTACAGCGAAGTACGTCATGTCAGCGGTGCGCTTGCTACCTCCTATGCGCGGATCCGTTATGGCGGCGGTGATGATGCAAAACGTACCAGCCGTCAGCGAATTGTTATCAATCTTATGGTACAGAAGCTGAAACAGAATCCGACCAAGATTCCGGAAATTCTGGACAAGGTGATGGGAAATGTCAGCACCAGTCTTACCAAGAATGAAATCCTGGAACTTGGTATGCATGCGGTAACGTATACGATGGGAACCTCCTATGCCTATCCGTTCCAGCTCTGCTATGGTGAAAATGTAGTGAATGCCATTGGTGAGGATGTTGTAATTCCGGTTACGCTGGAGTTCAATGTAAGAGAGCTGCATGAATATCTGTATCCGGGTCTTTCGTATGAACCGTCTGCGGCTGTTACAGAGTACAGCGACTACATTGCAAGAAAGAGCGGTTACGATGAAGATATGATCGGCTATGTGCTGAACCAGGGGCCTGGTGCAGAGGCAGATTCGGTGATCGCAGGCGACTAAATACGAGGGAGAAAACCAGACATGAAATTCTATACCGTTGATGTTATGATACCAACGTATAAACCAGGGCAGGAGTTCGCCGAGCTTCTGCCCCGCCTTTTGGAACAGACTTACCCGATCCGGTCGATCCGGGTTGTAAACACAGGGAAAAAGTTCTGGAACCCGGCGTGGGAGCAGTTATCGGATAAAATTATGGTAGAGCATATCCGGCCAAGCGAATTTGACCACGGCGGAACGAGAAGGGCGATGGCAGAAAGTTCGGATGCGGATCTTCTGCTTTTTATGACCCAGGATGCCATGCCGTACGACAATGCGTGCGTGGAACATCTGGTGGAAAAATTTTCACTGCCGCATGTGAAGGCGGCCTATGCGCGGCAGCTTCCGCGGGATGACTGCCGTACACTGGAACGGTTTACGAGAGGCTTTAACTATCCGGAGGAGAGTGATATCAAGGATGCCGGTGATCTGCCAAAACTTGGTGTTAAGACTTTTTTCTGCTCCAATGTCTGTGCAATGTATGACCGCAGGACATATGAAGAGCTGGGTGGATTTGTAGAAAGCACCTTGTTTAACGAAGATATGATCTATGCCGGGCATCTTGTGCAGGCGGGCTATGCGATTGCCTATGCGGCAGATGCGAAGGTGGTACATTCCCACAATTACGGTTGTCTGGCACAGCTTCACCGCAATTTCGACCTCGGTGTATCCCAGGCACAGCATCCGGAGATCTTTGATGCGTATCCGTCTGAGGGTGAGGGAATCCGTATGGTGAAAAAATCGGCATCCTACGTCTGCAAAATTCATAAGCCGTGGCTGCTCGTCACGTTATTTTTTCAAAGCGGATTCAAATATGTGGGATACTTCCTCGGAAAACGATACAAAAGCCTTCCGGACGGTGTGATCCGCTGGTGTACCTCAAACAAAACGTGGTGGGAATATCACGGAAAGATAAGAAAAAAACGAAATAGAAGATAAGTGAAAGTAAAAAACAAAAATAAAAAGATTTTGTAAGTAAATACGAAATGCTCCATAAGGTTGACAGAGAACGGAGCAGCGTGGTAAAAAAGTAAAGAACAAGAAATTAGAAGGCGGCATAACCTGAAAACAGAACAAGGGTGCCGCCTTTTGCTGTTAGGAGGAAAAAATCTATGTGTGGAATTGTTGGATATATTGGAACCTGCCAGGCTGCCCCGGTGCTGCTGGACGGATTGTCAAAGCTGGAGTACCGCGGATACGATTCGGCCGGAATTGCTGTATACGATGGAAACAAAATTCAGATGCAGAAAGCAATGGGCCGTCTGAAGGTGCTTGAGGAAATGACACAAAATGGAGCGACACTTCCGGGTACCGTAGGAATCGGACATACGAGATGGGCAACGCATGGGGCACCTTCCGATCTGAATGCACATCCGCATTTCAATAAAGACCACTCGATTGTCGTTGTACACAATGGAATTATTGAGAATTATCTGAAATTAAAGAAAAAACTGATGTCCAAAGGATATGAGTTCCTTTCGGAGACAGATACCGAGGTAATTGCCCATATGCTGGATTACTATTATAACGGCGATCCGCTTGCAACGATCACAAAGGTTATGCACCGCATGGAGGGATCGTATGCACTGGGTATCCTGTTCCGCGACCATCCGGATGAGGTGTATGCGGTCCGTAAAGACAGCCCGCTGATCGTTGGTACAAGTAAGAGCGGAAACCTGATTGCATCCGATGTTCCGGCTGTCCTGAAATATACAAGAGATGTCTATTTTCTGGAAAATGAGGAGATCGTGAAACTGACCCGCGATGGCCTTCACTTCTACAATATTGACGAGGAGGAGCTGGAGAAAGAGGCAACCCACATCGACTGGGATATGAATGCGGCAGAAAAAGGCGGCTATGAGCATTTCATGCTGAAAGAGATGCATGAGCAGCCAAAAGCCGTAAAAGATACCCTGACGCCGCGTATTAAGAACGGTGATGTTGTGATCGAAGAACTCGGCATGACCGATGAGGAGATCCGCGCGATCCGCAAAATCTTTATCGTTGCCTGCGGTTCTGCATACCACACCGGTGTAACCGCAAAATACGTCTTCGAAAAGCTGGCAAGAATCCCGGTTGAGGTAGATCTGGCAAGCGAATTCCGCTACCGTGATCCGATTCTGCAGGAAAATACGCTCGTGGTCATCGTCAGCCAGTCGGGTGAGACGGCCGATACCCTCGCGGCTCTCCGCCTTGCAAAAGAAAAGGGCGTGCGTACCCTTGGCATCGTAAACGTAGTTGGAAGTTCGATTGCAAGAGAGGCAGACAATGTCATGTATACCTGGGCCGGTCCGGAGATCGCTGTTGCGACAACGAAAGCGTACAGCACACAGCTTATCGCGCAGTACCTTCTGGCGATGAAGTTTGCCAAAGTACGCGGAACCGTTTCACAGAATGACTTCGATGCGATGATCCAGAGCCTTGAGCGCCTGCCGGAGCAGATTTCCCTGCTGCTGTCCCACAAGGAGAACGTACAGCGTTTTGCCAACCGTTATCTTGCGGCAGAACACGTCTTTTTCATCGGACGCGGCATCGACTATGCAATCTCGATGGAGGGCTCCCTGAAGCTGAAAGAGATTTCCTACATCCACTCCGAGGCGTATGCAGCCGGTGAGCTGAAACACGGAACCATTTCCCTGATTGAGGACGGACGCCTTGTCGTAGCCGTGCTGACCCAGCCGGAGCTCTACAAGAAAACGATCAGCAATATTCAGGAAGTGAAGACACGAGGCGCGTTTGTCATGGCGGTAACGACCGTTGGCAATACAGAAGTGGAAAAAGTAGCCGACTACGTAGTTTACCTGCCGGAGACAAATCCGATTTTTGCAAACTCCCTGGCGATCATTCCGCTGCAGCTCTTTGGCTACTACGTATCGATCGGCAGAGGCCTCGATGTGGATAAACCGAGAAACTTGGCGAAATCGGTTACGGTAGAATAAAAACCGCAGCATAAAATTCCTCTTTTTTCAAAATTATCACAGTTTCAACACAATTCTAACGTACAATAGGCAGTAGAAAATGAAGAAAGAAATAAGAGCACTGTGTATTGGTGCCTGAGATAGAAAAGAGAAAGAGGGATCAGCCATGAGTGAAGAATTCAAAAAAGAAGAAATAAATGGTGAGGCAGCAGAGAAAACCAAAGCTGCAGAGCATACAGAAGAAGTAAAAGCAGAAACGACAGCAGAGCAGAGTGCAGCAGAGACGGAAAAACCGCAGGAAACCGCAGAAGCGCCGAAGGCGGAAGAAAAGAAAACGACAACCTACAGCTGGGTGAATCCGAAAATCAGCGGAAAGACCGGCGAGGAGAATAACAGCGCTTCCTACACCGGAGAACCGGACCCGTCGGAGGCAAAGGCAGAGCGGACATCTTCTGCAAAGACAGAACATTATCAGTACCAGTCACAGACACAGAGTGCTCCGAAGCAGGAAAAACCACAGTTTTCTGCCGTTCCGCAGCCGCAGGATCACAAAAAGAAAGCGAAAAAACCAATGTCAGCCGCAAAAAAATGGGGCATGACACTTGCCATGGCAGCGTGCTTCGGACTCGTGGCAGGCGGTGTTTTCATTGGGACTGCAGCAGTCGGTACGAAAGTGATCGGTACAGCAACAGAGCAGAAGCAGGAAGTTACAATTCCGACGACCACCACAACAACGGCAGCAGACAGCAGTGATACCTCCGATACCGTAAAAGCAACCGGCGAGATGTCCGTGAAAGATGTTGCATCGAGTGCGATGCCGTCTCTGGTAGCAATTTCTACGACAACGGTGGAAGAAGTTGAGACATTCTTCGGAACCACAAGCCAGGAAGTTCCTGCAAGCGGAACCGGAGTTATTGTCGGACAGAACGACGATGAGCTCCTGATTGCGACAAACAACCACGTTGTCAGCGGTGCGACGTCTCTTTCCGTCAGCTTTATCGACGATGAGACGGTAGAAGGCCAGATCAAAGGTACCGATGCGGACAATGACCTTGCTGTTGTTGCAGTAAAACTTTCCGACATCAAGGACGAGACAAAGAGCCAGATCAAAATTGCCGTGATGGGAAATTCCGATGACCTTGAGGTCGGTGATCAGGTTGTGGCAATCGGAAATGCACTGGGAACCGGCCAGTCCCTGACGAGCGGATATATCAGTGCAAAAGACCGTACGATCTCCAGTCAGGATGAGAGTACCGGCGAGACGATTACTTCTGAGGGACTGATCCAGACCGATGCAGCCATCAACCCTGGAAACAGCGGCGGCGCCCTTCTGAACATGAACGGTGAGCTGATCGGCATTAACGAAGCAAAATACAGCTCCACACAGGTCGAGGGCATGGGCTTTGCGATCCCGATTTCGAAAGCGGAGCCGATTCTGCAGAACCTGATGAACCTGACAACAAGATACAAAGTCAGCGATGATAAGGCCGCTTATATCGGAATCAACATGGCGGATGTCAGCGCAGATGTTTCCCAGAACTACGGTATTCCGACCGGTGTCTGCATCATGAGCGTTGTGGACGGCAGCCCGGCAGCCGATGCGGGCTTCAAGAAAGGCGATGTTATCACCACGTTTGATGGAAGAAGCATCTCGAACGCCAAAGGCTTAAAAGAGACACTGACCTATTATGCGGCAGGCGAGACCGTAGATGTCACCGTACAGCGTGCGGACAACGGTGAGTACAAAGAAGTAACACTGACGCTGACCCTTGGCTCTGCAGCAGATATGCCGCAGACGAGCGGAAGCAGCAACGGAACCACAAACGATGGAACCGGAAGCTCCGATCAGAATGACCAGGGTATTCAGAATCCGTTTGGCAACAGATAAAAACTCGAAATAACTATTTCCTAAGAGAAAAAAGACGGACAGCACAGGAATATGAACGCCTGGCTGTCCGCCTTTTTTTGCATTTTTTGATATAATTTTTTGAATTTGTAAAATTCTTAAAAAAGTTGGTAATTTTTAAGAAAGTTTTTACTTGTGACCCTATGGCTTTTGGGCTATAATCAAGCTAGACCAAGCGATCTATTACAGAAAGGAATTTGAAAAATCATGTCAGAAGAGAAAGACAGAGTGGACGGTACCGCGGACGAAACTAAGGCGGAAACAAAAAGCTCTGACCATCATACAGAAGATACCTATGAAAAAGTCTGCTTCATGTGCCGCAGACCGGAGAGCAAAGCCGGAAAGATGATTACCCTTCCGGGAAACATCAATATCTGCCCGGACTGCATGCAGAAGAGCTTTGATACCATGAACCAGAACCCGGGCCAGATCAATGAGATGATGAATAATATGAACAACATGCCGAATATCGGCATGCTCGATCTCTCCGGGCTTTCCAACCAGATCCCGAACCGGCAGCGGGTAAAGAAAAAAGAAGAAAAGAAGAAAACAAAAGAATTTTCCATCAAGGACATTCCGCCGCCGCACCGGATCAAGGCGATGCTTGACGAATACGTTATCGGCCAGGACCGTGCAAAGAAAGTCATGTCGGTTGCCGTTTACAACCATTACAAACGTGTCTTTGCACCGCAGGACGGAAATATCGAGATCGAAAAATCCAACATGCTGATGATCGGACCGACCGGTTCCGGAAAAACGTATCTGGTGCAGACACTGGCACGCCTCTTAGATGTGCCGCTTGCCATCACGGACGCCACATCCCTTACCGAAGCGGGTTATATCGGTGATGATATTGAAAGCGTGGTATCTAAGCTTTTAGCGGCCGCAGACAACGATGTGGAGCGCGCGGAGCACGGTATCATCTTCATTGACGAGATCGACAAGATTGCGAAAAAGAAAAATACAAACCAGAGAGACGTCAGCGGAGAAGCCGTACAGCAGGGAATGCTGAAGCTCCTCGAGGGCAGCGACATCGAAGTTCCGGTGGGAGCCAACAGCAAAAATGCGATGGTTCCGCTCGAGACCGTCAATACCAGAAACATTCTCTTTATCTGCGGCGGTGCCTTCCCGGATCTGACGGACATCATCAAGGAGCGTCTGAACAAGACAGCTTCCATTGGCTTCCAGGCGGATCTGAAGGACAAGTATGATGGGGATAAGAACCTGCTGTCACAGGTGACCTTAGAAGACCTTCGGACTTTCGGTATGGTGCCGGAGTTCCTTGGCCGTCTGCCGATCGTATTTACGCTGGAGAGTCTCAATGAGGATATGCTGGTCGAGATCTTAAAAGAACCGAAAAATGCGATCCTGAAGCAGTATAAGAGACTGCTCGAACTCGACGAGGTGAAACTGGAATTTGATGATGATGCACTTCGCTCTATTGCAAGAAAAGCGCTGGAAAAAGATACCGGTGCGAGAGCACTCCGTTCGATCATCGAGGATTTCATGCTGGATATCATGTATGAGATTCCAAAGGACAGCAGCATCGGAGAGGTTATCATCACAAAAGACTATATTGAAAAGACCGGCGGGCCGACGATTCTCCTGCGCGGTCAGGAAGTTCCAAAGTTAGAGCAGAAATAAGGTAACTGGAAAACACAGCGGAGCAGACGTGAAACTGGCGTTTTCTTGAAATAAGAGATAAGAAAGAGAGGGTTTTAACTATGGCAGAGGATTTTTTTGGAAATTTAAGTAAAACACTGAAAAAAACAGTGGATACTGTGGGAAAGAAAACAGATGAATTCGTAGAAATTCAGAAGATCCGCACCCGTCAGCATGCGCTTGAGGATCAGATTGAGAAGAATTACCAGGATATCGGACAGATCATCTACAACCGCTATCTGAACGGCGAAGCATTCGACGAGAATCTTGCCGGCATCTGCAAAGATATCACCGATCTGGAAAAAGAGATTGCAGACTGCAGGGAAGACGTGGCAAACAAGAGAGGCCGCATCGTATGCCCGGCCTGCGGCGCAAGTGTTCCGAAAGATGCAGCTTTCTGCATGCGCTGCGGTGCTGCTATGCCGGAGAAGGAAGAAGAGCCGGAGGATGCCGAGTTTGTACACGTAGAACCGGAAGAAAAAGCAGAAGAAACCGAAGCAGCAGCGCCGGAAGAAGAGCCTGAAAAAGAAGCAGAGGTACCGGAAGAGGAATGATCTGGACCCTGCTGCCGGGAGCGGTTTTCCTTGCAGACGGATGCCTGAAAAAGAAGGCAGAAGAGGAGTTAAAGGAAAATGAGCAGATCCCGGTCTGCAAAGGACATATTGTCCTGCGGAAATGTCATAACCGCGGCGTAGCGGGCGGCGGCTTCGCGGACAGCACGAAGAAGGTGGAAATTCTCACCTTCTTTTTGCTGTCCGGACTGTGGGCGCGTCTCGGAGCGCTGGCGGGCAGACGTAAGTGTAAGGCGAAGAAGCTTGGGCTTGCGCTTACGATTGGCGGCGGCATGTCGAACTGGTATGACCGGCATAAGAGAGGTTACGTGACCGACTATGTCAGCTTCCGGTTTGGACCGGAGAAGTTCCGCAGACTTGTGTTCAATGTTTCTGATTTCTGTATTTTCTTCGGACTTGCGCTGCTGACGGCAATTTCCTGCCGGGAGTCCAGGTGATGCAGGATCTCCCGAAAAGCCCTGCGGATGGCGGGCTTTTCGGGGCAAAAAAGAAAATTTGAAATTTTTTGAAAAAATTTGAAAAAAGCTGTTGACAGATTCGGAATCATCTGGTAATATATGTTTTGTTGAACGGCACATGAGAGCCGCAAGACAAGAAATGCAGGAGTGGCGGAATTGGCAGACGCGCAGGCTTCAGGTGCCTGTGGTCGCAAGATCGTGTGGGTTCAAGTCCCATCTCCTGCATTATTTTTTACCCTGCCTGGAATGATGCAGAAACTTCCCGGCAGGGTCTTTTTATTTCTGTGCGGAGAAGATGTGCAGACGGGGAAAGAAAAACAGACGAATCTCA
The DNA here is from genome assembly GCF_003480845.1 of Blautia sp. TM10-2. Classification (NCBI taxonomy): domain Bacteria; kingdom Bacillati; phylum Bacillota; class Clostridia; order Lachnospirales; family Lachnospiraceae; genus Blautia; species Blautia sp. TM10-2. The sequence goes on from NZ_QUJZ01000004.1 coordinate 155,207, forward strand.
GACAGTGTAAAATTGTTTAAAATTATCACTATTATCCATATTTTTCATAAAATCAAAAAAATTAAAATTTTTTCAAAAAAAGTGTTGACTTTTCTTTAGAAAGCTGTTATTATCTATCTTGTCAAGCGGACAACCGCTAAGACAACTAAGAAATGCAGGAGTGGCGGAATTGGCAGACGCGCAGGCTTCAGGTGCCTGTGGTCGCAAGATCGTGTGGGTTCAAGTCCCATCTCCTGCATTATTTTTTCGCTTTGCGTATCAAGAATTGGTCCGGTGGACCAATTCGGATTGCCCTGATGGGAAGTGTGAAAACTTTCCGTCAGGGTATTTTTATTTTTCCAGAAAAGAAAATAATTCCGACAGGACATTTTATGCCCAATACACACTTCAAAAGTATTCCAGAAAAGAAATTTCCGTAATTCGACAAAAATAGTTGAAATGTTTCCCTGGTTGTGATAGAATCTGAAAGATTAAAGTATGAGATGCATATTTCATACAAACTCAAAACCGAACGAAAAAGAAAGGAAAACGGTGGAATGATGAAAGCTTTTCTAATCTTAGAAGACGGGCATGTCTTTACCGGAACCAGCATTGGTTCACAAAAAGAAGTGATCAGTGAAATCGTATTTAATACATCCATGACTGGATATCTCGAAGTGCTGACTGACCCATCCTATGCGGGACAGGCAGTATGTATGACGTATCCTCTTATTGGAAACTATGGAATTTGTTATGATGATCAGGAGTCCTTAAGACCCTGGCCGGATGGCTATATTGTAAGAGAATTATCCCGTCTCCCCAGCAACTTCCGTTGCCAGGACACCATTCAGAATTTCCTGAAAAAGTTCGATATTCCCGGAATCGCCGGAATCGATACTCGTGCTCTCACCAAAATTCTTCGTGAAAAAGGTACCATGAACGGTATGATCACGACCAACGAAAATTATCACCTCGATGAAATTATTCCAAAATTAAAAGCGTATAATACCGGAAAAGTTGTAGAAAAGGTAACCTGCTCTGAAAAATCAGTTTTAAAAGGAGAAGGCTTTAAAGTTGCACTTCTGGATCTTGGCGCAAAGAACAACATCGCACGTTCCTTAAATGAGCGCGGATGCGAAGTGACCATTTATCCGGCGCTTACTACAGCAGAAGAGATCCTCACCGCAAATCCGGACGGAATCATGCTGTCCAACGGCCCTGGAGATCCGAAAGAGTGCGTATCCATTATCAAAGAGATTAAAAAACTGTACGATTCCAATGTACCGATCTTTGCAATCTGTCTTGGACATCAGCTGATGGCACTGGCTACCGGCGCAGATACCCACAAGATGAAATACGGCCACCGCGGCGGAAACCACCCGGTCAAGGATCTGGCAACCGGAAGAGTTTACATTTCTTCCCAGAACCACGGCTACGTCGTAGATACCGATACCCTGGATCCGAATGTGGCAGTTCCGGCCTTTGTGAACGTCAACGACGGCACCAACGAGGGACTCAAATACGTCGGCAAAAACATCTTTACCGTACAGTTCCATCCGGAGGCATGCCCTGGCCCGCAGGATTCCGGATACCTGTTTGATCGATTCCTTGAGATGATGGGAGGTAACAAATAATGCCAAAGAATCCGAATATTAAAAAAGTTCTGGTTATCGGTTCCGGTCCGATCGTCATCGGACAGGCAGCAGAGTTCGACTACGCAGGAACACAGGCGTGCCGTTCCCTGAAAGAAGAGGGAATGGAAGTTGTTCTTCTGAACTCCAACCCGGCAACCATCATGACCGATAAAGATATCGCAGACCGCGTTTACATCGAGCCGCTGACCGTAGAAGTGGTAGAGCAGCTCATCCAGAAGGAAAAACCGGACAGCGTTCTTCCGACTCTGGGAGGCCAGGCAGGACTGAACCTTGCGATGGAACTCGAAGAAAAAGGCTTCTTAAAAGAAAACAACGTACGCCTGATCGGTACCACAGCACAGACCATCAAAAAAGCAGAGGACCGTCAGGAATTCAAAGATACCATGGAAAAAATCGGCGAGCCGGTAGCGGCATCCCTGGTTGTCCATGATGTACAGGCTGGTATCGATTTCACCAACAAGATCGGTTATCCGGTTGTACTGCGTCCGGCTTACACCCTCGGCGGAAGCGGCGGCGGTATCGCTTACAACGAAGAAGAGCTGATCGAGATCCTCTCGAACGGACTCCGTCTTTCCCGTGTCGGCGAAGTACTCGTTGAAAGATGTATCGCCGGATGGAAAGAGATCGAGTACGAGGTAATGCGGGACAGCGTAGGAAACTGCATCACCGTCTGCAACATGGAGAACATCGACCCGGTCGGCGTTCACACCGGAGACAGTATTGTCGTAGCACCATCCCAGACCCTGGGAGATAAAGAGTATCAGATGCTGCGTACTTCTGCACTCAACATCATCACCGAGCTTGGCATCACCGGCGGATGCAACGTACAGTATGCGTTGAATCCGGACAGCTTCGAGTACTGTGTTATCGAGGTAAATCCGCGTGTCAGCCGTTCTTCCGCACTGGCTTCCAAAGCGACCGGTTATCCGATTGCAAAGGTTGCTGCAAAGATCGCACTTGGCTACACTCTGGATGAGATCCCGAACGCCATTACCGGAAAAACCTACGCAAGCTTCGAGCCGATGCTGGATTACTGTGTTGTAAAAATCCCGCGTCTGCCGTTCGATAAGTTTATCAGTGCAAAACGTACCCTGACCACACAGATGAAGGCAACCGGTGAGGTTATGAGTATCTGCAACAACTTCGAGGGCGCGCTGATGAAAGCCATCCGTTCCCTGGAACAGCACGTAGATTCCCTGATGTCCTATGACTTCAGCCACTTGTCCAAAGACGAGCTGATCGAAGAGCTTCACATCGTAGACGATATGAGAATCTGGAGAATCGCAGAGGCGATCCGTCAGGGCATCTCCTACGACGAGATCCACGAGATCACCAAAATCGATGTATGGTTCATCGATAAGCTGGCTATCCTCGTTGAGATGGAGCAGGCATTACAGGCCAAAGAGCTGGATGAGGATCTGCTGCGCGAAGCAAAACGCCTTGAGTTCCCGGATTACCTGGTGGCAAAACTGGCAGGAAAGACCGAAGAAGAAGTAAAAGCGTTAAGAAAACAGTATGATATCACCGCAGCTTACAAGATGGTAGATACCTGTGCCGCTGAGTTCGCAGCAACCACACCGTATTACTATTCCGTATACGGCGGCGAAAACGAAGCTGTCGAGACAAACGACAGAAAGAAAGTCCTCGTCCTTGGTTCCGGCCCGATCCGTATCGGACAGGGTATCGAGTTTGACTTCTGCTCCGTACATTGTACCTGGGCATTCAAGAAAGAGGGCTATGAGACCATCATCATCAACAACAACCCGGAGACCGTCAGCACCGACTTCGATATCGCAGATAAACTGTATTTCGAGCCGCTGACACCGGAAGATGTAGAAAATATCGTCAACATCGAGCATCCGGACGGAGCCGTTGTACAGTTCGGCGGCCAGACTGCGATTAAGCTGACCGAAGCACTCCTGAAAATGGGTGTGCCGATCCTTGGAACATCTGCAGAGAACGTAGATGCCGCAGAGGACCGTGAGCTGTTCGATGAGATCCTGGAGCAGTGTGAAATCCCGCGTCCGAAGGGACACACCGTATTCACTGCAGAAGAGGCGAAAAAAGCAGCCAACGAGCTCGGCTATCCGGTACTCGTCCGCCCGTCCTACGTCCTTGGAGGACAGGGTATGCAGATCGCCATCAGCGATGAGGACGTCGATGAATTTATCGGCATCATCAACCGGATCGCACAGGAGCATCCGATCCTGGTTGATAAATATCTGCAGGGCAAGGAGATCGAGGTTGATGCAGTCTGCGACGGCACCGATATCCTGATTCCTGGTATCATGGAGCACATCGAGCGCGCCGGCGTTCACTCCGGAGACAGTATCTCCGTTTATCCGGCACAGAGCATCAGCCAGCATGCAAAAGACACCATCGTAGAGTATACGAAACGTCTGGCAAGATCCCTGCATGTCATCGGTATGATCAACATCCAGTTCATCGTATGCGGTGAGGATGTTTACGTCATCGAGGTCAACCCGCGTTCTTCTCGTACCGTGCCGTACATCAGCAAGGTAACCGGAATCCCGATCGTGCCGCTGGCAACGAAAGTCATCCTTGGCCACACGATCCGCGAGCTTGGCTACGAGCCGGGTCTGCAGAGAGAGGCAGATTACATTGCCATCAAGATGCCGGTATTCTCCTTCGAGAAGATCCGCGGCGCAGATATCGCCCTTGGACCGGAGATGAAATCCACCGGTGAGTGCCTTGGTATTGCAAAGACCTTCAATGAGGCTCTTTACAAAGCATTCCTCGGCGCCGGAATCAACCTGCCGAAATACAAAAACATGATCATCACCGTAAAGGATGAGGATAAAGAGGATATCGTTCCGATCGCACAGAGATTCCAGGCTCTCGGCTACAAGATCTATGCGACGAGAAATACCGCGAAAGCCCTGAACGAGAACGGCGTCAATGCGATCCGCACCAACAAGATCGAGCAGCCGTCCCCGAACCTGATGGACCTGATCCTCGGCCACAAGATCGACCTCGTCATCGATACTCCGTCCCAGGGTGTTGAGCACTCCAAAGACGGATTCGTCATCCGCCGGAACGCGATCGAGACAGGTGTCAACGTACTGACCTCTCTGGATACCGCAACCGCACTCGTAACCAGTCTGGAAAATACAGATGTGAAGAAGCTGACCCTGATTGATATCGCAACGATCGACAAGAGATAAGCATGATAGAAGCATAAAGCAAAGAAAAGCTCTCTGCTGCAGAAACAAAGCGGCAGAGAGCTTTTTTGGCCGAATGTGGGTTATGGATTTTACAAAAAAGAAAACGTGACGCGCTTGTGTTTTTGGCATAAGTATGATAGATTTTTAATAGAATGCCAGAAAAGGGCATCCAATTCAAAAAGAGAAAGGTACATATCGTATGAACATCATTGAGTGGTTAAAGGTTATCCTGCTGGGTATCGTAGAGGGCATTACCGAGTGGCTTCCGATCAGCAGCACCGGCCACATGATTCTGGTAGATGAGTTTATTAAGCTGAATGTGACAGCTGATTTCAAGAATGTTTTTGAAGTTGTCATCCAGCTCGGTGCAATCCTTGCGGTTGTCGTCATCTATTTCTGGGATCTCTGGCCGTTTCATGGCAAAAGCAAAGCGAAAAGCAAGAGCTATTTTGCCAATCCAAGCGACAACAAGGTCTTTGCAGGGATTCAGAACTTTGTAGACAATTACTGTTATCTGGACAAAATTATCATGTGGTTCAAGATTGTCGTATCGTGTCTGCCGGCAGCCGTGATCGGACTGGCATTCAACGACTGGATCGAGGCCCATCTGATGAATTACGTGATCGTAGCACTGATGCTGATCATCTATGGTGTCCTCTTCATCATCATTGAGAATTACAACAAGACGAGAACACTGTCTGCAACAAAAATCAAAGAGATTACCTGGAAAAATGCGCTGTATATCGGTGTTTTCCAGCTCCTTTCCATCGTACCGGGAACTTCCCGTTCGGGAGCAACCATCATCGGCGGTATCCTGCTGGGATGCTCGAGAGAGCTGGCATCGGAGTACACGTTTTTCCTTGCCGTTCCGGTTATGTTTGGCGCGAGCCTTTTAAAACTGGTAAAACACGGCTTTGCCTTTACCGGTGTTGAGGTGGCGATCATGATCGTCGGCATGCTGGTGGCATTTGCGGTATCGATTTTTGCCATCAAATTTCTGATGCAGTACATCAAGAAGCACGATTTCAAAGCCTTCGGCTGGTACCGTATCGTACTCGGTGTGATTGTGCTGCTGTATTTCGTAATCAAAACCGTAATTCTGAAAGCATAAAATCGAACAATTCCGAAAATTTACCGGGGAAAATAGAAGAAGAAGTATCGTAAAATGAAAAAAAATTGTGCGATACTTCTTTTTTTACGCGAAAATTACAAAAAACCCTGTAAAAAGTAACCAAAAGCTGATATAATAGGACATAACAGGGGCACAGACGATACAGTTCACCCGCGCCATTCGCAAAACTGCGCTTTCAGCGCTTTCCGCTGCTGCGCAGCTCCTTTTGCTCATTTCTCGGCGCTCCCTTCGTGTGTTCTTGCAAACAAATTTTCATGCAAGCATGAAATTTGCCCGCCAGAACACACGAGTGAACTGTAAATTAAAAAAAATACCGAAAATTTGCCATATTTTTATTGACTAAAGATATTCTTATGGTAAAATAAATGTGTGCGCCCGAGAATATCTTTCTTTTCGGTGCAATCAGTATAGGGTGAACGTATCATCCAGGGCAATCTGGAAATACTTTACTATAACCTATCAAAATTACAAGTAGGAGGAAAAGTAACAATGGCAAAATGGGTTTACATGTTCACTGAAGGTAATGCAGACATGCGTAACCTTCTCGGTGGAAAAGGCGCAAACCTGGCTGAGATGACAAACCTGGGACTTCCTGTACCACAGGGATTCACGGTAACAACCGAGGCTTGTACACAGTACTATGAGGATGGCAGACAGATCAACGACGAGATCATGGGTCAGATCATGGAAGCAATCGATAAAATGGAAGGAATCACAGGAAAGAAATTCGGAGACGCTAAGAATCCGCTGCTCGTTTCTGTACGTTCCGGAGCAAGAGCTTCCATGCCAGGTATGATGGATACCATCCTGAACCTTGGTCTGAACGAAGAGGTTGTTGAAACTCTGTCACAGGCTTCCGGCAACCCACGTTGGGCTTGGGACTGCTACAGAAGATTCATTCAGATGTTCTCTGACGTAGTTATGGAAGTTGGTAAAAAATACTTCGAAGAGCTGATCGACAAGATGAAAGAGGAGAAAGGCGTAAAACAGGACGTAGATCTTGACGCAGATGACCTCAAAAAACTGGCTGAGCAGTTCAAAGCTGAGTACAAAGCTAAAATCGGTGAGGATTTCCCGACCGATCCTAAGGTACAGCTGATGGAGGCTGTTAAAGCCGTATTCCGTTCCTGGGACAACCCGAGAGCAAACGTTTATCGTCGTGACAACGACATCCCGTATTCCTGGGGTACCGCTGTTAACGTACAGATGATGGCATTCGGAAACATGGGAGATGACTGTGGTACAGGTGTTGCCTTCACCCGTGACCCTGCTACAGGAGAAAACGGACTGTTCGGTGAGTTCCTTACCAACGCACAGGGCGAGGACGTAGTTGCCGGTGTTCGTACACCTATGCACATTTCCGAGATGGAAGAGAAATTCCCGGAAGCTTTCAAACAGTTCAAAGAAGTTTGCAAAACTCTGGAAACACACTACAGAGATATGCAGGACATGGAGTTCACTGTAGAGCACGGTAAACTGTACATGCTGCAGACACGTAACGGTAAGAGAACAGCAAAAGCTGCTCTGAAAATCGCCTGCGACCTTGTAGATGAGGGAATGAGAACAGAGGAAGAGGCAGTTGCAATGATCGATCCTCGTAACCTTGACTCTCTGCTTCATCCGCAGTTCGATGCAAAAGCACTGAAAGAGGCTACTCCAATGGCAAAAGCACTGGGAGCATCTCCGGGAGCTGCTTGCGGTAAAATCGTCTTCACAGCTGATGACGCTGTTGCATGGGCTGAAAGAGGAGAAAAAGTTGTTCTGGTTCGTCTTGAGACATCCCCAGAAGATATCACAGGTATGAAATCTGCACAGGGTATCCTGACTGTTCGTGGTGGTATGACTTCCCACGCAGCCGTAGTTGCCCGTGGTATGGGAACCTGCTGTGTATCCGGTTGCGGTGATATCGTAATGGACGAGGCAAACAAGAAATTCACACTGGCTGGCAAAGAGTTCCACGAGGGAGACTGCATCTCTCTGGATGGTTCTACAGGATGCATCTATGACGGACTGATCCCGACCGTAGACGCTACCATCGCTGGCGAGTTCGGAAGAATCATGGGCTGGGCAGATAAATACAGAACCATGAAAGTTCGTACAAACGCTGATACTCCGGCAGACGCTAAAAAAGCTCGTGAGCTTGGCGCAGAAGGTATTGGTCTTTGCCGTACAGAGCATATGTTCTTCGAAGGCAACAGAATCGATGCATTCCGTGAGATGATCTGCGCTGAAACCGTAGAAGAGAGAGAAGCAGCACTTGCTAAGATCCTTCCGGAGCAGCAGGGAGACTTCGAGAAGCTGTATGAAGCTCTGGAAGGCAACCCGGTTACCATCCGTTTCCTGGATCCGCCGCTTCATGAGTTCGTTCCGACTGAGGAAGAGGACATCAAGAAACTGGCTGACGCACAGGGCAAATCTGTTGAGCAGATCAAAGCAATCATCGCTGGTCTGCATGAGTTCAACCCGATGATGGGTCATCGTGGATGCCGTCTTGCTGTAACTTATCCGGAAATCGCTAAGATGCAGACAAGCGCAGTAATCCGCGCAGCCATCAACGTGAAGAAAGCTCATCCGGATTGGAATGTTAAACCGGAAATCATGATCCCGCTTGTTGGCGATATCAAAGAGCTGAAATACGTTAAGAAATTCGTAGTAGAGACCGCTGACGCTGAAATCGCAGCTGCAGGCAGCGACCTTGAATACGAAGTTGGTACCATGATCGAGATCCCGAGAGCAGCTCTGACTGCAGATGAGATCGCAAAAGAGGCAGACTTCTTCTGCTTTGGAACCAACGACCTTACTCAGATGACTTACGGATTCTCCCGTGACGATGCTGGTAAATTCCTGAACGCTTACTATGACGCTAAGATCTTCGAGAACGATCCATTCGCAAAACTCGATCAGGACGGCGTTGGCAAGCTGATGAAGATGGCTATCGATCTTGGAAGACCGGTTAACTCTTCTCTGCACGTAGGTATCTGCGGTGAGCACGGTGGAGATCCGAGCTCCGTAGAGTTCTGCAACAAACTGGGTCTGGACTATGTTTCCTGCTCACCGTTCCGTGTGCCGATCGCCCGTCTGGCAGCAGCTCAGGCAGCTATCGCTCAGAAGAACGCTTAATTTAAGCAGAATCTGTCCGAATCAGGATTTTCATGCAATAGCATGATTTGTGTTCAAACGTAAGGAGACCCCGGCGGTCTGTAGAAATACAGGCGCCGGGGTCTTTTTTATCAATCGTTTAAAATCAAAGTGGGAGGGAAAACGGATGCAGAATGAAACAGCCAAAGAAAACCTGCTGCGGCAGATCCGGGAATACCGTCCGTACAATGAGCAGGAAGAGCGGGATCGGGCGATTCTGCTGAAATGGATGGAGAGCGGATGCGATATTTTGACGCGGGAAAATGAGACCGCACATCTGACTGCCTCCGCCTGGGTCGTAAGCCCGGATCGGAAGCAGGTGCTGATGGCGTATCACAATATTTACCATTCCTGGGCATGGCTCGGCGGCCACGCGGACGGAGATGCGGATCTTTGCAGCGTGGCGGTAAGAGAAGTGAAGGAGGAATCCGGGATTGAAGAGGTGAAGCTCTTATCGGATCAGCCATTCTCGCTCGAAATCCTGTCGGTGGACGGCCATGTGAAGCGCGGAAAGTACGTGACGACACATCTCCATCTGAATGTGACATATCTCATGGAAGCAGACCCGGTACAGGAAATCCGCTGCAAGCCGGATGAAAACAGCGCAGTCGGCTGGATTCCGGTGGAGCAGATCGCAGAAAAATCGACAGAGCCATGGTTTGTGGAGCGTGTGTATGGCAAGCTGTGTGAGAAAGTGAAAAGAGATTTCTGTGAAGTGTAATATGCAATCCGCGTATGAACTGCCATTTAGAATAAGCATTAGACAAATGAGCTGTTAGATGTCTAAAATAGAGACAGAAAGAAAAATGGCAGGAGGGGTTTTATGTTTACAAATCAGGATTTGAAAAAGCTGATTATTCCGCTTTTCCTAGAGCAGCTTCTGGTGGCTCTGGTCGGAATTGCGGACGTGTTTGTTATCGGATTTGTCGGAGAGGCGGCGGTTTCCGGTGTGTCACTGGTCAATGCGTTTAATATGATCTTTATCAATCTGTTCACAGCGCTGGCATCCGGCGGTGCGGTGGTCATCAGCCAGTATATCGGAAAGAAGGACAAGGAGCAGGCGGGAGCGGCAGCTTCCCAGCTTCTGACGGCATCGGTATTGCTGTCGGTTGTTATTTCTGTAGTGGTACTGGTTGCCAACGAACAGCTGATGCGTTTGATGTTCGGCAAGGTTGAGGATGATGTCATGGCGGCATGCGTGACGTATCTGCGTATCTCGGCATATTCCTATCCGGCAATGGCGATTTACAATGCGGGAGCGGCTTTGTACCGCAGTTTTGGAAAAACCAGCACGACGATGTACCTTTCGATTGCATCGAATGTGATCAACGTAGTCGGAAACTGTATCGGCGTCTTTGCTTTGCATACAGGTGTGCCTGGCGTTGCGGTTCCGTCGCTGATTGCGCGTATCTTTTCCGCAGCTGTTATCACGGTTCTCTGCTTCTCAAAGCGAAATCCGGTGCAGTATCTGAAAGAGTGGATTTTTAAAGTAGACTTGAGCTTCCAGAAAACGATCCTCAGTATCGCAGTTCCGAACGGTATCGAGAGCGGTATTTTCCAGCTCGTCAAAGTAGCACTTTCCAGTGTGGTAGCACTGTTTGGTACCTACCAGATTGCCGCAAACGGCATTGCCCAGAGTATATGGTCCATGGCGGCACTCACAAGCAGTGCACTTTCCCCAGTATTCATCACCGTCATCGGACAGTGCATGGGCGCGGGAGATACTGATCAGGCGGAGTATTATTTCCGCAAGCTGATAAAAATCACACTGATCATTGGAGTGGCATGGAATGCGCTTGTCTTTGCAGTCACACCGTTTGTCCTTTCCTTCTATGCGGTGTCCGAGGAGACGAAGCGGCTGACACTCTGGCTGGTACTGCTGCATAATATTTTCAACGGTATTGCACTCTGCTACGCCGGACCGCTTGGAAGCGGCCTTCGTGCGACAGGAGATGTAAAATTCACAATGGGAATTTCCCTCTTCACGACCATCGGCGTCCGCCTGATTTTCTCTGTGATTTTTGCAATCTGGATGAACATGGGCGTTATGGGAATCGCTCTTGCGATGTGCCTCGACTGGTCCGTGCGCGGCATCATCTTCTGGTGGAGATTCAAACAGGGCAAGTGGAAAACGTTTCAGGTTATCCGTGAGTGAAAAAACGATCCTCTTTTTCTGACGACAGAAAAGTTGTTGGGAAAAGGGGATTTTTGGGGTAAAAGGGATTATTTCGGCGCGTTGAAAATCATGCCGGGGTATGGTAAAATGGACTCCGAAAAACAGCAAAAGGAGGAAAATATAAGTAACTAAATATATTGTCAAATGTGATATAATGTGTTTAAACATACAAAAGGAGAATCATATTATGAACACATCAAATATCACAAACTACAAGCCGAAGGATTTTGCTGAATTGTTAGGGATATCTGTTAAAACGCTACAGCGTTGGGACAGAGAAGGGATTTTAAAAGCAAATCGAACTCCAACTGACAGGCGTTATTATACGTATGACCAATATCTTCAATTCAAAGGCATAAATATCGAAAATGATAAACGTCAGGCAGTTATTTATGCCAGAGTATCTACAAAAAATCAAAAAGACGATTTGCAAAACCAGGTCGCATTTTTGCGACAGTTTTGTAATGCCAGAGGAATCATTGTAGACCAATGTATCGAAGAGTATGGAAGTGGTCTTAATTACAACCGCAAAAAGTGGAATAAATTATTAGATGAAGTAATGGAACAGAAAGTAAAAACGATCATCATAACCCACAAAGACAGATTTATCCGATTCGGTTATGATTGGTTTGAAAAATTCTGTATGAAATGCAACACAACGATCGTGGTGGTAAACAACGAAGAATTATCACCACAGGAAGAACTTGTACAGGATATTGTTTCCATACTTCATGTGTTCTCCTGCAGGCTGTATGGACTTCGTAAGTATAAAAAACAAATAGAGAGGGACGAGGAAATTGCTAAAGAGCTTCAAGACGGAAATCCATCCGACAGAAGAGCAGAAAGTCAGGATTCATAAAACAATAGGAACTTGTAGATTTATTTACAATTTCTATCTGGCCCATAACAAGGAACTTTATCAAAATGGCGAAAAATTCATGAGCAGCAGTAAATTCAGAGTCTGGCTGAATCATGAATACCTTCCACAACATCCAGAATATTTATGGATTAAGGAAGCATACTCAAAAGCGGTGACCCAGGCAGTAAATCATGGACAGACTGCATTTAAAAAATTCTTTAATCATGAAAGTGCTTTTCCGAAGTTCAAAAAGAAAGGCAGATCAGATGTGAAGATGTATTTCGTAAAGAATAATCCGAAAGATTGTCGCTGCGAGAGACACCGAGTTAACATTCCATCACTTGGATGGGTTCGTATCAAAGAAAAAGGATACATTCCTACGACGAAAGAAGGATATATCATAAAAAGCGGCCATGTTTCCATGAAAGCGGGCAGATATTATGTTTCGGCTCTTATAGAAATTCCTGATAATAAAACTGCTGATCTTTCTAACGAAGGAATCGGCATCGACCTGGGGTTAAAGGATTTTGCCATTGTTTCAAATGGTAAGACATATAAGAATATCAACAAATCAGCAAGATTAAAGAAATTAGAAAAACGACTCGTTCGGGAACAGAGATGTCTCTCCCGAAAGTATGAAAATCTAAAGAAAGGAGAGTCCACTCAAAGAGCGAATATACAAAAACAAAAACTTAAGGTACAAAAACTTCATCATAAAATAGACAATATCCGTACGGATTACATCAATAAGACAATCGCAGAGATCGTAAAAACCAAACCATCTTATATAACGATTGAAGACTTAAATGTATCGGGGATGATGAAGAACAAACATCTTTCAAGAGCAGTTGCTTCGCAGAAGTTTTACGAATTCAGAATAAAGCTTAAGGCGAAAAGCAGGGAAAATGGTATTGAGCTTCGGGTTGCAGACAGATGGTATCCATCATCAAAAATCTGCCATTGTTGTGGAACGATCAAGAAAGATTTAAAACTTTCCGATAGAACATTTCGATGTCATTGTGGCTATGTCGAAGACAGGGATTTCAATGCGGCACTGAATCTGAGGGACGTAAAAACTTACAAGATTGCATAAGGAAGCAAATGTAAGTATGTACCGAAGGCTATTTCGGGAATTAACGACTGTGGAGTGTACATGGACCTACGAGTAGATATGATTTCGGTCAATCAAAAGTATACACACTGAAGCAGTAAGTAAGATTCGTGAGAACTTACATTATCTCGATGTGATAAGTATATTTAATCACATTTTGAGTGGCAGGACATGACAGAAGATGAATGATATGAAGCGTCTGCTCTCGTATGCAGGTCCCTACAAGCGGGATATGATTTTCGGAGCAGTGCTGGTATTGGTAGAAACGTGTTTTGAACTTTTTATTCCGATTCTGATTTCCAATCTGATTGACATCGGCGTTGCGAACGGCGATATCCCTTACATTTACCGCAAGGGAATCCAGATGGGAGTCTGCGCGCTCTGTGCGCTTGTGACCGGAATTTTATACGCGCACTTTGCGGCGCGGGCGACGTACGGCTGGGGAGCTGAGATCCGGAAGGCGGAGTATGAGAAAATGCAGCAGTATGCATTTTCCAACCTCGACCACTTTGCGGTATCATCCCTGATCACCCGTATGACGACGGATGTTACCGTCATCCAGAATATGGTAAGCGCCGGCTTCCGCCCGATCACGCGCGGACCGTCGCTTCTGATTATGGGAATCGGCCTTTCATTCTATATGAATCCGCGGCTGGCATTTGTATTCCTTGTATGTACCCCGCTTCTTGGCTTTATTCTCTCCCTGATTGTGCGGAGAGTTGCCCCGATGTACACAAAACTGCAGTCCATGGTGGACCGCCTGAACAACGTTGTCCAGGAGGGGCTGACCGCGATCCGTGCCGTCAAAGCTTTCGTGCGGGATGAGTACGAGGAAGACAAATTCAACGAGGTCAACACCGACCTGACCGCAGCGAGCGAGCAGACGTTCCACTACGCCGTGCTGAATCTGCCGGCATTTCAGGGCGTCATGTATACCGCGATCGTGCTGATTCTGTGGTTCGGCGGAAATATGATTCTGAAAAAACAGCTTGCCGTCGGAAACCTGACCGGATTTCTAAGCTACGTCATGCAGGTCATGAACTCGATGATGATGATTGCAAACGTCTTCCTGCTTCTGACCCGTTCCATGGCGAGCGCACACCGGATTGTCGAGGTGCTCGATGAGAAAATCGTGCTCACCTCGCCGGAAAATGGTGTAACAGAAGTGACAGAGGGCAGCGTGGAGTTTGACAACGTATCGTTTAAATACAAAGAAGAAGCAAAAGAGTACGCACTCTCCGATGTTACGCTGAAGATCAAAGCTGGTCAGACGGTAGGAATCCTCGGAGGAACAGGTTCTTCGAAAACGACGCTGGTGCAGCTCATTCCGCGTCTGTATGATACCAGCCGCGGCACCGTCCGCGTCGGCGGAAAGGATGTGCGCGCGTACGATCTTGCCGCTCTCCGCGATGCAGTCAATATCATTCTGCAGAAAAACGTGCTGTTCTCCGGAACCGTGCGTGAAAACCTGAAATGGGGCAATGTGGATGCATCCGATGAGGAGATCTGGGAAGCATGCCGCGCGGCGTGTGCGGATGAATTTTTGAACCGCATGCCGGACGGCCTCGACACCGTGCTCGAGCAGGGCGCAAGCAACCTCTCCGGAGGCCAGAAGCAGCGTCTCTGCATCGCGCGTGCGCTGATCGGAAAGGCAAAAATCCTGATCTTCGATGATTCGACAAGTGCGGTCGACACGGCAACGGAGAAAAAGATCCGCGAGGCACTGGCGGCGCGGAAGAATGTCACAAAAATTATCATTGCGCAGAGAGTAACATCCGTCATGAATACGGATCAGATCATCATTCTTGATGACGGAAAAGTACACCGGATCGGCACGCACGCTGAACTGCTGGCGGATGACCCGATTTATCAGGAAATTTACGCCTCACAGATGAAGGGAGGAGACGAAAATGGCAGCGAGAGCTTATAGCGGAAAGAAACCAAAGAACCTGAAACACACGCTGCGCGTCTTCCTGTCTTATCTGGGACGGCACAAAAAAATGCTCGCAGTCGTAGCGGTACTGGTAACAATCAGCGCGGGAGCCAACCTCCTTGGAACGTATATGATCCGCCCGGTAGTCAACGGACTGGCGGACGGAGATGTGCACACACTGCTGCGCGGCGTGCTGATTACGGCACTCATTTTCGGGTGCGGCGCACTCGCAGCATACGGCTACACGCAGACCATGGTAAAAGCAGCACAGCAGGTTGTCTTTGATATCCGCCGCGATCTGTTCGAACACGTCCAGACACTGCCGCTGCAGTTCTTCGACAGCAGACGCCACGGCGATATCATGAGTCTTTTCACGAACGATATCGACACGATGGCAGATGCTCTGAACAACAGTTTTGCGATGGTTATCCAGAGCTTCATCCAGATTGTGGGAACACTGACCTTGCTGTATATCCTGAACTGGCGGCTCTCACTGATTGTAACGGTGTGCTACGGTATCATGTTCTGGTATATCAAGTTCAGCGGAAAGCGCAGCAAGGGTTATTATACGAAGCAGCAGAACAGCCTCGGAGAACTGAACGGCTATATTGAGGAGCTGATCACCGGACAGAAAGTCGTCAAGGTGTTCCACCACGAAGAAGAGAGCTTTACGGAATTCTGCAAAAAGAATGAGGAGCTCCGGAAAGCGGGAACCGGCGCGCAGGGGTATGCGGCGACGATGGTTCCTGTCGTTGTCAGCATTTCGTATGTCAATTATGCGATTGTGGCAGTGCTCGGCGGCCTTCTCGCCCTGCACGGAAAAGCCGATATCGGAAGCCTGGCAAGCTACCTTGTCTTTGTCCGCCAGGCGGCGCTTCCGATCAACCAGTTCACCCAGCAGAGCAACTTCCTTCTCTCAGCGCTCGCCGGTGCGGAGCGTGTCTTCGACGTGATGAGCCTGGAGCCGGAAATCGATGAGGGAAAAGTGGAACTGGTCAACGTAAAAGAAGAGAACGGCGCACTTGCCGTCTGCGAAGAGACAACAGGCCGCTGGGCATGGAAGCGCCCGGACGGAACGATGACGGAATTAAAGGGCGATGTGCGTTTTGAAAACGTGGATTTCGGCTACACGGCAGACCGTCTGATCTTAAAGAACATCAGCCTGTATGCCAAACCAGGTCAGAAAATTGCTTTTGTCGGTTCCACAGGAGCCGGAAAAACGACGATCACGAACCTGATCAACCGTTTCTACGACGTCCAGGGCGGCGCGGTTGTCTACGACGGCATTGACGTAAAAGATATCGAAAAAGACGCTCTGCGCCACTCCCTCGGTATCGTTCTGCAGGATACCCATCTGTTCACGGGAACCGTAGCAGAAAACATCCGTTTTGGAAAACTCGATGCCACGCAGGAAGAAATTGAACATGCGGCCAAAATTGCGAATGCGGATTCCTTCATCCGCCGTCTGCCGAACGGCTACGACACGATGCTGACCTCCGACGGAGCCAACCTCTCCCAGGGCCAGCGCCAGCTTCTCGCGATTGCCCGTGCCGCCGTTGCCGATCCGCCGGTGCTGATTCTTGACGAGGCAACATCTTCCGTTGACACCAGAACCGAGGCGCTGATCGAAAAAGGAATGGACCAGCTCATGGAGGGCAGAACCGTATTTGTCATCGCCCACCGCTTAAGCACCGTGCGAAACGCCAATGCGATCATGGTGCTGGAGCAGGGAAATATCGTAGAGCGCGGCGACCACGACGCACTTCTGGCACAGAAAGGAAAATATTATCAGCTCTATCATGGAATGTTTGAGCTGAGTTAAAAAGAAAGGAGTAAAGAGTATGAGAAAATATAACCGTATTTTTCTGATCGTCCTGGATTCTCTCGGAATCGGGGCGATGGCGGATTCGGAGAAGTTTGGGGATGTCGGTGTCAATACCTTCGGCCACATCTGGGAGAGTCAGGGAGGCCTTGAAATCCCGAACCTGCGCCGCCTCGGCATGGGAAATCTCTGCGGTGTGACAGAGGATGAGGCAAAGGGTTACGCCAGAAGACTGAACGAGGCGAGCAACGGAAAAGACACCATGACCGGCCACTGGGAGATGATGGGAATTTACACGACAAAGCCGTTCGTTACGTTCACCGACCACGGATTTCCGAAAGAACTGATCGACGAGCTGGAAAAACGAACCGGCAGAAAGATCATCGGCAATAAGGCGGCGAGCGGAACGGAGATCCTCGATGAGCTGGCAGAGCGCGAGATCGAAAACGGAGAACTGATTGTCTATACCTCGGCGGATTCCGTACTGCAGATCTGCGGCAACGAGGAGACGATGGGACTGGAGACGCTGTATCATTACTGCGAGATTGCCCGTGAGCTGACCATGAAAGACGAGTGGAAAGTCGGCCGTGTCATTGCAAGACCGTACGTCGGAAAGAAAAAAGGAGAGTTCGTCCGCACCGCAAACCGTCACGACTACGCTGTCAAACCGACGGGAAAAACCGTGCTCAACGCGATGCAGGAGGCAGGATATGATGTCATCAGTATCGGAAAAATCAACGATATTTTCTGCGGCGAGGGCATCACGGAGAGTCTGAAATCCAAGAGCAGCGTCCACGGCATGGAGCAGACGATTGAGACGGCAGGAAAAGATTTTACCGGACTGTGCTTTGTCAACCTCGTCGATTTCGATGCACTCTGGGGCCACAGAAGAAACCCGGAAGGCTACGGAAAAGAGATTGAAAAATTCGATGTGAACCTTGGAAAGCTGCTGGAGCAGTTAAAAGACGACGATCTGCTCCTGATCACGGCAGACCACGGCAACGACCCGACTTATACCGGAACGGACCACACCAGAGAACAGGTGCCGCTCCTTGCGTACTCACCGTCTATGAAGGAGAGCGGCCTTCAGGAGACGAAGGACACCTTCGCTGTGATCGGCGCATCCGTTGCAGAGAACTTCGGCGTAAAAATGCCGGAGGGAACGATCGGAACATCGATCCTGGAATCGTGGAAATAAGGAAGCGATGGCGTTTTCAGCTGAGGCGGTAAGAACCTTTCGAAAGTTTCACAAGCTGTCCTTCTTCGAGCAGCTTCTTTAAAACCCGCTGGAGCTGGCGGCGGCTGCAGTGGAGCTGCATGGCCATCTTTTCCACGCCGGAAAACGTCTGATCCGGACAGCGCTCTGAGAGATAAG
The DNA here is from genome assembly GCF_003480845.1 of Blautia sp. TM10-2. Classification (NCBI taxonomy): domain Bacteria; kingdom Bacillati; phylum Bacillota; class Clostridia; order Lachnospirales; family Lachnospiraceae; genus Blautia; species Blautia sp. TM10-2. The sequence continues at coordinate 173,572 of NZ_QUJZ01000004.1, forward strand.
AGAGGAAGGATTCCTCGAGCGTGGAAAAATTCGACTGGGAGCTGGAATAAAGCATCAGCTTTTCGGTGACAGAGTTTAAAAGATATCGTAAAAAGCGGTTGTCGTTCAGCAGAAGCTCTTTCGTGGAAGCGAGCGGCAGAACAATACAAAGCGCGGTGGTGCGTGCCTCGATCTGGTGCGTATCATCGCGTTTTCCGCAGAATTCCATATCGCCGATGCAGGTAAAGCCGTCGAGATAGCCGATCGGGTAGCTCGTGCCGTCGGCGCGGTTGGCGCTGATCTCGATGGAACCGTCCACGAGGAACGAGAGGTATTCCTCCGGATTCAGCGTGTCGAGCCGTTCGCCCTTTTCAAACTGATACAGAGAAAATGCGAGATCCGGGGTATCGAAAAGAGATGGGATCTCATGTTTCTGAAGATAAAAGTCCAGCAGAGCCGGATCAAAAATTCGTTTCATAGGAAAATCCTTTCACAGAAAAATTTTTTGGAAAACTTTTTCTTTATTGTGACATATGACACAAGAAAAAGCAAGAAAGTCTGCTAAGATAAACCAGAATGAAAAATGTTACAGTTTGCTGGGTACCAGTGAACTGTAACCGAAAAAGAGGAAAGGGGAGTTTTCAAAATGGAAAACGAATTATTTGAGAAAACAAAAGTGTCCAAAGCATATATGACGCTCGCACTTCCGGTCGTGCTCGGCATGGTCGTGTCGCTGATCTATAATATGGTAGATACTTTTTTCATCGCGCGGACCGGAAACACGGCACTGATTGCCGGCGTATCGCTCGGCACACCGATTTTCACGCTGATGATTGCACTCGGTGACATCTTCGGCGTCGGCGGCAGTTCCGTCATTTCGCGCCTCTTCGGTAAAAAAGAGTACGAGGACGGAAGACGGATCAGCGTATTCTGCTTTTACGCAGCGATTGCTGTCGGCATTGCGGTCAGCATCATCCTGCTTGCCGCCAAACAGCCTATCCTTGGCCTGCTTGGCTGTGATGAGACGACGTGGCAGTATGCGGGGGACTATTACCAGTGGATTGCACTCGGCGCACCGTTTATCATCCTGCAGCTGACGCCGAACAATCTTCTTCGGACCGAGGGCTTCGCAAAAGCCTCGATGATCGGAACAATGCTGGGAGCCGTTGTCAACATCATTCTTGACCCGATCTTTATTTACACGCTCGGCATGGGAGCAGCCGGAGCAGCGATTGCAACGGTGATCGGCAACATCTGCGGTGATATTTTCTATGTTATCTTTATGATAAAGAAATGCCGCTATCTCTCCGTCGATTTCCGAAAACTGAAAATGACCGGAGCAGAGGTGCTCGCCGTTCTTGCCATCGGCATTCCGGCATCCGTCACAAACTTCATGCAGAGCATCGGCGTGACGCTGACGAACCGATTTTTGCAGCCGTATGGAACGGACAAAGTTGCAGCGATGGGAATTGCTTTGAAAATTATTATGATTTCTGTTCTTGTGATGGTCGGTTTCGCTTTTGGCGGACAGCCGCTGGTCGGATACAATTATGGAGCGAAAAATAAAAAACGTCTCAGTGAGACGATCCGCTTTGCCTTCCTCCTGGAAGTGCTGACCGGTGCCGGAATGGCGGTTGTGCTCGGTGCGGCGGCTCCGCTTCTCGTGGGACTGTTCTTAAAAGAGGCGGATGTCATTGCAGTGGCCCAGCAGATCCTTCGCGTCCAGCTCATTGGTATGCCGTTTGTTGGTATCGTACTCGCATCGACCTGTATTTTCCAGGCGATCGGAAACGGGGCAGGAGCAATGATTCTTTCAGCAGGACGTCAGGGCGTGATTTTTGCCATTGTAATTTTCTGCGCTTCAAAACTTGCCGGTTTTTCCGGTGTTATTGCCTCCCAGCCGGTTTCTGATTTTCTGACCGCATCGGTGGCTGTGATGATTCTGCTTCAGTGGAAAAAGAAAGAATTTGCAAAATAAGAAAGAACAGCAAAGCTGCTGCGGCACAGCGTTCCGGAACGGGAACCTGCCGCAGCCGCTTTTGGCGTGCGCAAAAAAACAGAATTCCTGCACAGGCGGCCGCTATGTCAAAAACACGTAAAAGTGATGAAAAAACGTCTCTTAATTCGGCAGTATTACGGGATTGCATTCTGAGAAAACAAGATATAAAATGGCATGAGATTCGACAAAAAGGGGAAGCAAAAACATACGACAATAGGGAGGACATCACATGGCAACAAAGAAAAGTGCAGTAAAAGATCTGACAAACGGCAGTCCGGTAAAACTGATTCTGGGGTTTGCACTGCCGCTGCTGCTCGGCATGTTGTTCCAGCAGTTTTACAGCATGGTCGATACGATTATTGTAGGAAAATTCTTAGGCGCGAAAGCGCTCGCGGCTGTTGGAAGCACAGGTTCGATCAACTTTATGATCGTGGGATTCTGTATGGGAGTCTGTAGCGGATTTGCAATTCCGGTTGCGCAGATGTTCGGGGCAGGAGACCGGAAAGCGCTGTGCCGGTATGTAGGAAATGGAGCCGTCCTGGCCGGTATTCTTTCCGTGGTGATGACCGTTCTTGTCTGCATCTGGTGCCGCGACATTCTGATTCTGATGAAAACCCCGTCCGATATTCTGGACGGTGCATACGCTTACATCTTTGTTATTTTCCTCGGAATTCCGCTTATGGTGCTCTATAACCAGACATCAGCAATCATGCGGAGCCTCGGCGACAGCCGCTCCCCACTGATTTTCCTCGGTATCTCTTCAATACTGAATATCGTGCTAGATCTTGCGCTGGTCCGCCCGATGGGAGTAGCGGGAACCGCGTGGGCGACGATTATCGCGCAGGGAGTCTCTGGATTCCTGTGTCTCTTTTATATGAAGAAAAAATTCACCATCCTTGCTTTTACGAGAGAGGACTGGAAGCTGCACAAGCATTATGTGCTTAATCTGTGCAATATGGGAATCCCGATGGGACTGCAGTATTCAATCACCGCGATCGGAAGTGTTATTTTGCAGACCGCTGTCAACGGCCTTGGTTCCACTGCGGTTGCATCTGTTACGGCTGCCGGTAAAATTTCCATGTTCTGCTGCTGCCCGTTCGACGCGCTCGGCTCCACTATGGCGACGTATGCCGGACAGAACGTCGGTGCGAAGAAGATGGATCGTGTCAACACCGGTATTTTGACAAGTTCCATTATTGGAAGCGTGTATTCCGTGGTCATTTTAGGAGTCATGTTTCTGTGGTCCCGCCAGATTTCGCTTCTCTTTGTAGATGCATCTGAGACGGTCATCCTCGACCAGGCGCGTCAGATGCTGCTGATCAACATGGTATTTTACATTCCGCTGACCCTTGTCAATGTCGTACGCTTTACCGTGCAGGGCATGGGCTTCAGCAAATTTGCAATCCTTGCCGGCGTCTGCGAGATGATCGGCCGTTCGGTGGTAGCCTTTTTCCTGGTTCCGTATTTTGGTTACACCGCAGTCTGCTTCGCAAGCCCGGTGGCATGGATTCTCGCCGATCTGTTTCTCGTTCCGGCGTACCTGTACTGCGCAAAAACGCTTCGTTCTCTTTTTGAGAAAAATGCGCAGATGATGTAAGCCGTGCCGCAAGATGGACAAGCTGTTTCAATTCTGGTATAATGGAGCCTGGATTTTAGGAAAGCTGAAAAAGAATCCCATAGAAGAGAGGAAGATATCCTATGAAACAGTCGGTATTAGAATATAAGAAACTTCTGGAGCAGGAAGGCCTTCTGGTGGAATTTGCAGAGCCGGAAGGAAAAGAAGGAGAGGACAGACCCGTTACCCTCGTAACGTATTTTTCGGGCGGAGCGGATCAGGGAACGCTGTTTCTCTGCAAAGGAGCTGCATTCAAAGAGGCATACTTAAAAGACGCCGTAAACCGCGGTGCTGTTGCCTATGTAAGTGAAAAAAAATACGAAGCGGGAAAAGAAATTCCGGCGCTCATCGTCAACGATGCCAGAAAAGCACAGTTTGTGCTGGGTGAGGCGTTTTACGATTATCCGGCAAAGTCGCTGCATGTCACGGCGCTGACCGGAACAAAAGGAAAGACAACGACAGCCTACTACCTGCAGTCGATGCTCGATGCCTGCCTGAAAAAACAGGGCGGAAACGGATGTGCACTGTTAAGTTCGATTGAATATTACGACGGAAAGACGAGAGAAGCATCAACGCTCACCACGCCGGAATCCCTGGAGCTGTGCCGTCATATGCGCAATGCCGTAGATGCAGGCCTTTCCCATATGGTGATGGAAGTATCCTCCCAGGCGCTCAAATACGAGAGAGTCGGAAACACGCATTTTGATACCGCCATTTTCCTGAACATCTCCAAGGACCACATCAGCCCGACGGAGCACAAGGATTTTGATGATTATTTCCAGTCGAAATTAAAGATCTTCGACCGCTGCACCTGCGCCTGCGTGAACCTGGACAGCGACCATATCGGGGAAATCCTGAAAGCTGCGGCAAAATGTGAGCGCGTCGTTACGTTTGGATCGAAAGAAAATGCTGTAATCCGCGTGAGTGATATCAAGCCGGGCAGAGGAAAATTCTATTTCCATGTGGCAGGACCGGATTTCTCGGAAGATTTTACCCTGCCGGTGCACGGAGCCTTCAATGTGGAGAATGCCGTAGCTGCCATTGCGGCTGCCTGGTCGATGGGAATCCCGGTTTCGCTGATCAAGGAAAGCCTCCTTGGCGTCACCGTTCCGGGAAGGATGGAGACGTATGAGAGCAGCGCGGGCGAGGTCACGGCGATCGTGGATTTCGCGCACAATGGCCTGAGTTTTGAAAAAATGTTTGATACCGTAGCACTCGAATACCCGGGGAGCCGCGTAAGCGTTGTGTTCGGAACCCCGGGCGGAAAAGCATTCAACCGCAGAAAAGATATGGGTGAGATTTCCGGAAAACGGGCGGACCGGATTTTCCTCGTACCGGATGATCCGGGAAACGAAGATCCGCAGGCGATCTGTGAGGAGATCGGCGGGTACATAGCAAAGGAAGGTGCATCCTTCCAGATCCGCATGGACCGCGGAGCAGCAATCCGGGAGGCGATTCTTGGCGCCGTACCGGGAGAGGTTGTTCTGATCCTTGGAAAAGGCGCGGACGTGACGATGCACGTCGGAAACGGAAATGTGCCGTACCGGTCAGATGCCGTCTATGCAAAAGAGGCGCTTGCCGAATATGGAAATGCATTTGCCGAAGCGGCAACGGCCCGTGAAACAGAAGAATAGAAGCAAAAACAGAAAAAACAGAGCAAAAAAGACACGGAACAGAAAAATCCGTGTCTTTTTTGCGTCTGGCGGCAGCAGAAATGAAAATCAGACAGGAAATTTGGCGGATACATCCTACAAAATGTAGAAAAGAAGGACAGAAACTAGCCCGTATGACGAAAAGTTGTTAAAAATATAACGAACGAAAGTTAGACGTGTGAAACTAAACACAGAAAGCAAAAACCCGGGAACCATGCGGAAAAAGACGAATTCTGCGGGATGAAGGACAAAGCTGTAAGTTTTTGGAAAGAATTCTTGTGAAAAAGAACAAAAAATGGTATAATTGTATTGAAATATATCCAGAACACCCCTTCTGGAAGCGTACGGGCTCAGTGAGAAAAAAGATTTCACGAAAATGCTCGAAAAAAACACTTGTTAAATTCTTGTCATAGTGCTATGATAAGGAAAGTGAAAAATTTATCAATCACAAAAACCAACTAGGGGTATTTTAGAAAGGAGTATTTATGAGCAGCAAGATTACCATCATTGGAGCTGGAAGCGTTGGATCTACGATCGCCTATACACTGTCGAACGAAGACATCGCGTCTGAGATTGTTCTCATCGATATTAACAAGAAAAAAGTAGAGGGAGAGGTTATGGATATCGCGCAGGGTACCTGCTTCCGCGATCCGGTCTCCATCATCGCAGGTGAGTATGAGGATGCCAAGGACTCTGATATCGTAATTATTACTTCCGGTATTGCAAGAAAGCCTGGCCAGACCCGTATTGAGCTGACCCAGACCAACGTAAACATCTTAAAATCCATCACACCGGAAATCGTAAAAGCGGCTCCGAATGCCATCTACATCATTGTAAGCAACCCGGTTGATATCATGACCTACGTGTTTACAAAGATCTCCGGACTTCCGGAAAACCAGATCCTTGGTTCTGGTACCATGCTGGATTCCGCGAGACTTCGCTGCGGACTGTCTGAACACCTCAACATTGCCCAGAAAAACATCCACGCTTACGTATTCGGTGAGCACGGCGATACTTCCTTCATTCCGTGGAGCGGCGCTTACGTTTCCGGTGTCAGTCTGGACGAGTACTACGAGACCGTAGAAAAAATGGGCAGGAACGTAACCAAGATCGACAAAGATGCTATGCTGGAGTACGTAAGAACTTCCGGCGGACAGGTTATTGCAAACAAAGGAGCTACTTTCTATGCAGTATCTGTTGCAGTATGCAAACTGGTAGCAACCATTCTTTCTTCTTCCGATTCTGTAGCAACCGTATCTTCCATGATGCACGGTGAGTACGGCATCGAGGATGTATGCTTAAGCACACTGACCCTCGTTGGACCGAAAGGCGTACAGGGCAAGATTCCGATGCGTATGACAAAAGAGGAAGTAGAAAAACTCAAAGCAAGTGCCGACGCATTAAAAGCAGTTATCGCACAGATCGAGCACTAAGAGCGGGCAATAAGCTCAAAACATAAAATTTATGGCAGTGGCAGAAAGTGCGAAAGAGCGGTATCTCCCACTGCCTTAACGTGCGCCTGAAGAAATTTTCCGCCGGGTGTACATAAAAAGAGTACCGGAAATTTTTCCGGTGCCGGACAGAAGATACCGCAGGAAAAATGGAAACCAACAGGAGCAAGTAAGAAAGGAGCAATTCCATGACCTACAGTTATTTTCCGGGCTGTACGCTGAAGAACAAAGCAAAAGATCTGGATCATTATGCCAGAGAGTGCGCAAAAGTTCTGGGATTTGAACTGGAAGAAATTGAAAACTGGCAGTGCTGCGGAGCTGTGTATCCACAGGCATCCGATGAAATCGCCACAAAACTTTCTTCGGTTCGCGCCTTAGCAGACGCCAAAGAAAAAGGACAGGATCTGATCACAGTCTGTTCCGCCTGTCATCACGTGATCAAACGCGTAAACGATGACATGGCGAATGTAGAAGACATTCAGACAAAAGTAAACAACTACATGGCTCTTTCCGAGCCATATCTTGGCGAAACGAAAGTACTTCATTATCTGGAAGTGCTGCGTGACGTCGTTGGATTTGACAAGATCAAAGAGAAAGTGGTAAACCCATTAAAAGGAAGAAAAATCGGCGCATATTACGGCTGTATGCTGCTTCGTCCGAGCACCACAATGCAGTTTGACGATCCGGAAAATCCGACAATCATTGAAGACTTTATCAAGGCCCTTGGCGCAACACCGGTCGTATATCCGATGAGAAATGAGTGCTGCGGCGGCTACATATCCCTCAAAGAAAAGAAAATGGCATCCAACATGGTAGACCAGATCATGGCATCCGCATCCTACAAAGGAGCAGAAGAACTGATCACTGCATGTCCGCTTTGCATGTACAACCTGCGCAATAACGGAACAAAAGAAGGTCTTCCGGTTACCTACTTTACCGAGCTTCTTGCAGAAGCACTCGGCATCAAAGAGGAGGTGCAGGCATGAAAATTGCAACATCCGATGAAATCCGTGCCATCGCCGGTGTGGATACCAGAAAATGTATGAAATGCGGTAAATGTTCCGCATCCTGTCCTGCTTATAACGAAATGGACATCCGTCCGCATCAGTTTGTATCTTACGTACAGAACGGCGATGTGGAAGCACTGATGAACTCCAAGTCCATCTGGAAATGCCTCTCCTGCTTCGCATGTGTAGAGCGCTGTCCAAGAGACGTAAAACCTGCCAAACTGATCGAGGCAGTTCGTCTTTCCGTGATCCGTCAGAGAGGAGAGAATTATCTTTCTCCGGATGAAATTCCGGCTCTTCTGGATGATGAGACTCCGCAGCAGCTTCTGATGAGTGCATTCCGTAAATATAGAAAGTAAAAAACAACCCATCCACAGAAAGGTGAGAGAAAAGTGCAAAGAATAGGAGTATTTGTCTGCCACTGCGGTACAAATATTGCGGCTACGGTTGATGTCAAAAAAGTTGTTGACGTCATCAGCAAAGAGCCGGGTGTTGTTCATGCAGAGGATTATCAGTATATGTGTTCCGAAACGGGTCAGCAGAAAGTGATCGATGCCATTCAGAACGAGCATCTGACCGGCGTTGTCATCTGTTCCTGCTCTCCGCGTATGCATGAAGGAACGTTCCGCAAAGCAGCAGAAAAAGCGGGCCTGAACCCGTATCAGCTGGAGATTGCAAACATTCGTGAGCAGTGTTCCTGGATTCATAAAGACATGGAAGAGGCTACCGAGAAGGCCGTAATTCTGGCCCGTGCAGCCGTTGCTAAAGTTATGCTGGATACCCCGCTTACCCCGGGCGAGAGCCGCGTTGTAAAACGTGCGCTGGTGATCGGAGGCGGTATCGCAGGTATTCAGACTGCACTGGATATCGCAGATGCAGGCTATGAAGTAGATATCGTAGAGAAGACCCCGAGTATCGGCGGAAGAATGTCACAGCTTGACAAGACATTCCCGACCCTCGACTGTTCTTCCTGTATCCTGACTCCTCGTATGGGAGAGGTAAACGCGCATGAGAAGATCAACATCTATACCTACAGTGAGGTAGAGAGCGTTGGCGGATTCGTCGGTGATTTCAAAGTAGACATCCGTAAGAAAGCAAGATACGTAGATATGGACAAATGTACCGGATGCGGACTCTGTCAGGAGAAATGTCCTTCCAAGAAGAACCTGAGCGAGTTCAACAGAGGCCTGTCCAACCGTACTGCAATCTACACACCGTTCGCACAGGCAGTTCCGAACGTACCGGTTATTGATACTGCAAACTGTATCCACTTCAAAACCGGAAAATGCGGTATCTGCTCCAAAGTCTGTGCAGCAGGTGCAGTAAACTACGACCAGAAAGATGAAGTAATCACCAGAGAGTACGGCGCAATCGTTGTGGCAACTGGTTTCGATACCATCAGTCTGGACAAGTTTGACGAATATTATTACAACCAGAGCAAAGACGTAATTACCTCCCTTGAGATGGAGCGTCTGATGAATGCTGCCGGTCCGACAGGCGGTAAAGTAGTACGTCTTTCCAACGGCGAGCATCCGAAGGATATCGTATTTATCCAGTGTGTCGGTTCTCGTGACGTGACCTGCAGAGGAAAGAGCTACTGCTCCAAGATCTGCTGTATGTACACCGCAAAACAGGCTATGCTGGTGCGTGACCATTATCCGGATGTCAATGTACATGTCTTCTACATTGATGTTCGTACCCCGGGTAAAAACTTCGATGAGTTCTATCGCCGTGCGGTAGAAGAGTTTGATGTAGACTACATCAAAGGCCAGGTAGGAAAAGTATCCGAGGCTCCGAACGGACGTCTTCTGGTACAGGGTTCCGACCTGCTTGACAACCGTCAGATCAAAATGGAAGCAGACCTTGTTGTCCTTGCAACTGCCATCGAGCCGAGCAAAGATGCAAGAAAACTGGCTACCATGCTGACCGCAAGTATGGATACCAACGATTTCTTTACTGAGGCACACGCAAAGCTGCGTCCGGTAGAGTCCCCGACCGCAGGTGTCTTCCTCTCCGGCGTATGCCAGGGACCGAAAGATATCCCGGAGACCGTTGCACAGGCAGGAGCTGCTGCTGTCAAAGTAGTCGGACTGCTGGCAAAGGACAAACTGACCACCAACCCGTGTACAGCAGAATCCAATCCGCTGTTCTGTAATGGATGTGCATCCTGTGAAAAAGTCTGCCCATACGGCGCAATTTCCTACGAAGACCGTCAGGTCAACGACCATGGAATCCGTGAAACCAGACATGTGGCAGTCGTTAACGGCGCACTTTGCCATGGATGCGGTGCATGTACCGTTGCATGTCCGTCCGGCGCTATGGACCTGAAAGGATTCTCCAATAGACAAATTCTCGCGGAGGTAGATGCAATATGCCGATAGATAACAACGAAAACAAAGAATTTAAGCCAGTCATCGTGGCATTCTGCTGCAACTGGTGCTCCTACGCAGGAGCAGACCTGGCAGGTTCCAGCCGTCTTTCCTATCCGGCAGACGTAAAGATCATCCGTGTTCCATGTTCCTGCCGTGTCAATCCGCTCTTCATCTTAAGAGCATTCCAGAAGGGCGCTGACGGAGTCATCCTCTGCGGATGCCATCCGGGAGACTGCCATTACAGCACAGGAAACTATTATGCAAGAAGACGTATGACCCTGCTGTTCTCCATGCTGGATTACATGGGCGTTGAGAACGGACGTACCCGTGTGGAATGGGTATCCGCCGCAGAAGGTGTGAAATTCTCCCAGACCATGAACGAGTTCATCGAGCAGGTTACAAGCCTTGGTAAGAATGTCAGATTGGAGGATTTACGATGCAAGAAAAATTAGTATCCCGCGCAAAAGAGCTTCTGTCTGACGGTACCGTAGTCCGTGTTCTTGGCTGGAGAAAAGGTGACACTGATTTCAGTGCAGAGCCTGCATTCTTCGAGACTGCCGAGAGCCTTTCCGAGTTTACCTACGACGGATTCTGCGGCGCAAACCTTAGCAAATACATGATTAAAGCATCGAAAGAAGAAGGAAAAACACTCGTTTTCTTAAAACCGTGTGATACTTACAGCTTTAATCAGTTAATCAAAGAGCATCGTGTGGATCGCGAGAAAACCTATATCGTCGGCATCGGCTGCGATGGAAAACTCGATATCGAAAAGATCCGTGAAGCAGGATGCAAGGGTATTACCGCTGTAACAGAAGACGGCGATACCATCAAAGTGGCAACTGTTTACGGCGACAAAGAGCTCGCAAGAGAGGATGTTATCCTGGAAAGATGCAAAGCCTGCAAGGGCGGAAAACACGTTGCCTACGACGAGCTGGCAGAGAACTGCGACGAAGAGAAACCGGCAAAAGAAGGCCGTTTTGAACTGGTTGAGAAGCTCGAGGCAATGGCTCCGGAAGAGCGTTTCGCATTCTGGCAGAACGAACTGTCCCGCTGTATCCGCTGTAATGCATGCCGTAACGTATGTCCGGCCTGCAGCTGTATCAAATGTGTCTTCGATAATGACCGTTACGATACCGCACAGAAAGCAAATACGACTACATTTGAAGAGCAGATGTTCCACATTATCCGTGCATTCCACGTTGCCGGACGCTGCACCGACTGTGGCGAGTGTTCCCGTGTATGTCCGCAGCACATTCCGCTGCACCTGCTGAACCGTAAATTCATCAAAGATATCGACGAGTTCTACGGAGAGTATCAGGCAGGCGCCGATACCGACAGCCGTGCACCGCTCACCAACTTCACACAGGAAGATGTAGAGCCAAGTATCGTTAAGGAAAGGGGTTAAGGGATGTATCAGATTAGCAGAGAAAAAATGCCGGAGCTCCTTGCCGCTGTTGCAAAGGAGATGGATCTTTTCCTTCCGGTACAAAACAATGGAATTACCAATTTCGGTTTCTGGACCGAGGACGCAGACGTGGATCTCGATACCTTAAAAACCGTAAAATCCCCGAAAGATGCCTTTTTCCCGCAGAGTGAAATTCTTTACTCCTGCTATCAGAAGGCAAATAAAACCAGCATTGAACCGGCTGCCTTAAAAGACGCACCGTTTGCTATCTTCGGCGTTCGTCCGTGCGATGTCAGAGCGTTCGATGTTCTGGACCGCGTTTTCTTAAGCGAGCCTGCAGACGTTTACTATGCAGCAAGAAGAGAGCACGGCATCGTTGTTTCCCTGGCTTGTCATGAGCCGGAAGACAGCTGCTTCTGTAAAACCTTCGGCATCGATGCTGCAGAACCGGCAGCAGATGTTGCTATGTGGCAGGTAGCTGACGGTTATGCATGGGAAGCAAAAACCGAAAAAGGCCAGAAACTGACCGAGCTTGTAAAAGCTTACCTGACCGAGCAGGATCTTACCAAAGAAGTAGAGGCTGAGAAAGAAGCAATCCGTACTCTGATCGACAAGATGCCAAACAGCAACCTTTCCCTCGAGGGATGGGGCGTTGGCAAGACAAAAGAACGTTTTGACGATCCGAAGTGGAAAGAACTTTCCGATGCCTGCTTAGGCTGCGGAACCTGTACGTTCTCCTGCCCGACCTGCCAGTGCTACGATATCAAAGACTTTAACACCGGAAACGGTGTACAGCGTTACCGCTGCTGGGATTCCTGCATGTACTCTGATTTCACCATGATGGCAGCAGGAAACAACCGTACCACACAGCTGCAGCGTTTCCGTCAGCGTTTCATGCACAAACTGGTATACTTCCCGGACAACAACGACGGAATGTATTCCTGCGTCGGATGTGGACGCTGCGTAGAGAAATGCCCGCAGTCGCTGAACATTGTCAAAGTAATCAAACGCATGGGAGGTACCAAGTAAATGTGCAATTGTAGTTGTGGAAGCGAAGAAAAGAAAAACGCTTTGCTGCCGCAGGTCGGTATCATCACAGATATCCGCCGCGAAACACCGGACGTAAAAACATTCCGTATCGTTCGTCCGGACGGCACCAAGCTGTTTGAACATATGCCTGGCCAGTGCGCAATGCTCTGTGTACCGGGTGTCGGAGAGGCACTGTTTTCCATTACCTCTTCCCCGACAAACAAAGAGTACCAGGAGTTCTCCATCAAGGAGTGCGGTACTTTAACGAATTATCTTCACAACATGTCCGTAGGAGATGAAATCCTGGTTCGTGGACCGTATGGAAATCATTTCCCGGTAGAAACCGTATTAAAAGGACAGGATCTGCTGTTCATCGCCGGAGGTATCGGACTTGCTCCACTGCGTTCTGTTATTAATTACGTACTGGACAATCGTGATAACTACGGTACCGTAGATATCGTTTACGGTTCCCGTTCCAAAGACGATCTGGTACAGTTAAAAGAGATCCAGGAAGTATGGGCGAAAGCAAAAGATGTCAACGTGCATCTGACGATTGACCGTGAACAGGAAGGCTGGGACGGCCATGTAGGATTCGTTCCGAATTATGTGAAAGAACTGAACATGTCCGTTGACAAAACAGCTCTGATCTGCGGACCGCCGATCATGATCAAATTTGTTCTTCAGGGACTTCAGGAGCTGGGCTATGAGAAAACACAGGTTTACACCACTTTGGAGCTTCGTATGAAATGCGGTATCGGAAAATGCGGCCGCTGCAACATCGGAGACAAATACGTCTGCAAAGACGGCCCGGTTTTCCGCTGCGACGAGATTGACGAATTACCGAACGAATATTAAACGGAGGTTGAAGAAAATGCAGGAAATGGTAAATATTTACGTTTACGGCAAAAAGTATTCCGTACCTGGCGATCTGACCATCATGACCGCTATGGAGTACGCCGGATATCAGTTAAAACGCGGATGCGGATGCCGTCACGGATTCTGCGGTGCATGTGCGACCATCTACAGAATCAAAGGAAAAAATGAACTGAAAACCTGTCTGGCATGTCAGACACAGGTAGAAGACGGCATGTATATCGCAAGCCTTCCGTTCTATCCGATCGACAAGAGAACATACGATATCGAAGAGATCAGCGCAGAGCAGAGAGTCATGATGGATCTGTATCCGGAAATCTACAGCTGCGTTGGATGTAATGCATGTACCAAAGGATGTCCGCAGAGCCTGAACGTTATGCAGTATATTGCATACGCACAGAGAGGCGACTTCAAGAAATGTGCAGAAGAGTCCTTCGACTGCATCGGCTGCGGAATCTGTGCATCCCGCTGTCCGGCTGGTATCTCCCATCCGATGGTAGGAGAGCTGGCAAGACGTCTGAACGGAAAATACATTGCTCCGAAGTCTGAACATGTAAAGAACCGTGTAGCAGAGATCAAAGAAGGAAAATTCGATGATCTGATCGAGCAGGTTATGCAGAAACCGATCGAAGAAATGCAGGAACTTTACAACAACCGTGAGATCGAGAAATAAGGAGGGAATTTCGAATGTATACACTGGCCAATATGCAGGACTCTATTAAAAAGGTAGAAGCTACCAGAGCCCAGAGAATGGCAACAGAGCCAAGAAGAATGACAGCGGATGAGAAAGATGCCCTTCTTGCAGCATATCATCCGGACTATAAAGAGGAAGGCTTCATCACCCTGAAAGTCGGCCCGAACAAAGGTGAGAAAGTTCCGACAGAGCTCGGCTATCTGCTGGAGTCCAACAGCCGTATCCTCGGTGTTGACATCGACCTTGACAAAGTAGATTATGACGTAGATGTACTGGTTATCGGTGCCGGTGGAGCAGGTTCTTCTGCAGCTATCGAGGCTCACGAGGCTGGCGCAAACGTTATGATTACCACCAAACTGAGAATTGGTGATGCAAACACCATGATGGCAGAAGGTGGAATCCAGGCAGCGGACAAAGAAAACGATTCCCCGGCACAGCATTATCTGGATGCGTTCGGCGGCGGACACTTTGCTGCAAGACCGGAACTGCTCCGCAAACTGGTTATGGAAGCTCCGGATGCAATCTCCTGGCTGGAAAACCTGGGCGTTATGTTTGATAAAGATGAGAATGGCCGTATGGTAACTACGCACGGCGGCGGAACTTCCAGAAAACGTATGCATGCATGCCGTGACTACTCTGGAGCAGAGATCATGAGAACACTGCGTGATGAAGTCATCAACCGCGGTATTCCGGTGATCGAGTTCTCTTCCGCAGTAGAGCTGATCAAAGACGATAAGGGACAGGTTGCAGGTGCTGTTCTCCAGAACATGGAGACTGGCGAGTACCAGGTAGCAAAGGCAAAAACCGTTATCATCGCAACAGGTGGTGCGGGACGTCTTCACTACAACAACTTCCCGACATCCAACCATTACGGTGCAACCGCTGACGGTCTGATCCTTGGATACCGTGCAGGCGCTCCGCTTCTGTATCAGGATACCATTCAGTACCATCCGACCGGAGCTGCTTACCCGGCTCAGATCTTCGGTGCTCTGGTAACCGAGAAAGTACGTTCTCTGGGCGCAATGCTCGTAAACGTAGACGGCGAAGCATTCATGCATCCGCTGGAAACCCGTGATGTATCTGCAGCAAGCATCATCCGCGAGTGCTCCGACGACCGCAACGAGGGCGTTGAGACTCCACAGGGCAAGGCTGTATGGCTGGATACTCCAATGATCGAGCTGATCCACGGAGAAGGCACCATTGAGAAGAGAATCCCGGCTATGTTCCGTATGTTCATGCAGTATGGCATCGATATGAGAAAAGAGCCGATCCTGGTTTACCCGACGCTGCATTATCAGAACGGTGGACTGGAAATCAACGGCGAAGGCTTTACCAACACCGTAAGCAACCTGCTCGTAGCAGGTGAGGCAGTTGGAGGAATCCACGGAAGAAACCGTCTGATGGGTAACTCTCTGCTGGATGTTATCGTATTTGGCCGTGATGCAGGAAAAGCTGCAGCAGCAAAAGCAAAAGACGTAACACTTGGAAAGATGAATCTGGATCATGTGGAGAAATATGCTGAGACCTTAAAAGAGGCAGGCATTGACACCGGTATGGTATCTCCGCAGCTTCTGCCGGATTATGCAGGAAAGAGACACCTGTAAAATGCAGTAACCGCGAAAAAGCGTGGCCCGGGGCAGAAATACTGTCCCTGGACACGCTTTCCGTGCTGAAAATCCATTGGATGATCGGTATGATAAAATAGCAAGGAAAGAAAGGTGGAGAATCCCATGCGTGAAATTCAGGCTAGTACCATTACGGATGTGGTAGAGAAACTTTGTATCGAAGCAAACTACCATCTTCCGGAAGACGTAAAATGTGCCATCACAGGCTGCCGTGCCTGCGAGGATGGCGAGATTGCAAAAGGTGTTCTGGACAAAATCGTAGAAAATTATGAGATCGCAGACGCACAGAACGTGCCGATCTGCCAGGATACCGGAATGGCATGTGTTTTCCTGGAAATCGGACAGGATGTGCACATCGCAGGAGGAGATCTTGCAGAGGCAGTCAACGAAGGTGTCAGAAGAGGATATGACAAAGGATACTTAAGAAAATCCGTTGTCAAAGATCCGGTCAGAAGAGGAAACACCGGCGACAATACACCGGCTATGCTCTACACCGAGATCGTTCCTGGCGATCAGATCAAAGTAACCGTAGGCCCGAAAGGCTTCGGAAGCGAAAATATGAGTATGATCCGTATGTTCAAGCCGTCCGCAGGTCTTCAGGGAATCAAGGATTTCATCCTGGAAGTTGTTGAGACAGCAGGCCCGAACCCATGCCCGCCTATGGTAGTCGGCGTTGGTATCGGCGGAACCTTCGATAAATGTGCACTGCTTGCGAAAAAAGCACTGATGCGCCCGATCGATTCCGAGAACCCGGATCCGTTCTACGCAGATCTGGAAAAAGAAATGCTGGAGAAAGTCAACAAACTCGGCATCGGACCGCAGGGCTTTGGCGGAAAAACCACAGCCATCGGCCTCAATATCGAGACAATGCCGACTCATATTGCGGGAATGCCGTGTGCAGTCAACATCAACTGCCATGTTACCCGTCATAAAACGGAGGTGATCTGATCATGGAAAAACATATTCAGCTGCCTTTAACAGAAGAACTGGCAAAAACACTGCATGCCGGAGATACCGTATATCTGACCGGAACTATCTATACTTCCCGTGACGCCGGACATAAGAGAATGTGTGAAGCGCTCGCAAGAGGAGAAAAAATCCCGTTTGATCCGACAGACGCTACGATTTACTACGTAGGACCGACCCCTGCAAAACCAGGCCAGGTCATCGGATCTGCAGGTCCTACCACCAGCGGCCGTATGGATGCGTATGCTCCGACCATGATGTCCGTAGGCGCAAGAGGAATGATCGGTAAAGGCGCACGTCTTCCGGAAGTTGTAGAAGCCATGAAGAAATATCATGGCGTATACTTCGGAGCCATCGGCGGAGCCGGCGCACTGCTTGCAAAATGCATCAAAAAAGCAGAGCTGATCGCATACGAAGATCTTGGCGCAGAGGCACTTCGCCGTCTGGAAGTAGAGGATATGCCGCTTTTCGTTATCATCGACTGTGAGGGAAATAACCTGTATGAGATGGGAAGAAAAGAGTATTTAGAAGCGCATAAAGAAGACTAAAGGTTATGCTTCGACGGGTATCTGTGAATGATGATAACGACGAAATAGCATAATACAAGAGAGACCATAGAGCTGTCTGAAAAAATCAGACAGCTCTCAAGCTGAAAAGGCATCAGGGCATTGACACTTGCAAGCGACTTTCGGCAGAAAAAGAAATGAAAGAGGAAGAAAAACATGACTGTAGAAATGATAAGCCACTTACTGGAAGCACTGATGATCCTGTGCTTTGGCCTGTCCTGGCCGCTGTCCATTTATAAATCCTGGACTTCAAGAACAGCAAAAGGAAAGAGCCTTTACTTTGAGGTGTTCATCTGGATCGGATATATTTTCGGTATTGCCAACAAATTCATCAGCTATATGAACAACCCGGACAAAGACTGGATCTTTTTCCTTGCGTGGGCTTTCTATTTCCTGAACATTGCAGAGATCACGGTAGATATGGTGCTGTACTTCCGCAATGTAAAACTGGATAAGAAAAGAGAAGCAGAGAAATAAAGCAGCGGAATACAGTTAAACGAATCCCCGTCCGTGCGGCAGATTATGCTGCATGGGCGGGGATTCTTACGTTTGTCTTAAGTTGCCTTACGATTTCTAAGATGGATTGCATGGTGGGGAGATCGTTTGATATAATGGGAGTATCAGAAACGAAAGCCAAAAATCGGAAGGGAGGATTTTTATGAGACGGTATGCATGGGTAACAGCAGTGTGTCTGGCGGCACTGATGGCAGGCGGATGCGGAAATCAGACAGG
Organism: Blautia sp. TM10-2; assembly: GCF_003480845.1. Taxonomy (NCBI): domain Bacteria; kingdom Bacillati; phylum Bacillota; class Clostridia; order Lachnospirales; family Lachnospiraceae; genus Blautia; species Blautia sp. TM10-2. The sequence continues at coordinate 191,537 of NZ_QUJZ01000004.1, forward strand.
GCAGGAAACCAAACAAAATTCGGTGAGCGTATCGGAGAGTGCAGCATCCGGTGAACCAGAGGCAAAATCAGATGATGTGGGATCGGATGGAGATGCGGTGAAAGAGGCCGGGGATGGTTTGGAGAACGACGAAGAAGGAAAAAACGAAAAAGGAGCTTCCGCCGTAAAACTGGAAGAGGGAGAAATCTACCGGGATGATCTGGACGGGGATGCGTCAGAGGAAGAAGTTTCTTTTTCTTTTGAGGGTGATGGGAAAAATGGTCATGACTTCGAAAACTATAAGTATATTCTGACGCTCAACTATGGAGAGCATGTGAAGCAGTTCGAGATCCTGGGCGGATATGAAGCAACCTGGATAATACGAACAAAGAGTGGTGGCCACTATTTGTATCAGGAATCGTATCACGAAGACGGACTATATTCGGTAACCGTTTTCCGGGTATCATCGGATGAAGCTGTGGACCTTGGCTGTCTGGATGGAAGAATTGGAGATAACGGTATAGAAGATGTCAATGCGTTTTCCTGGGTGGAAAGAATCAATCTGCTGGGAACGTATAAAGGGGAACGGAATGTCGGGATCGGAAGCGAGGGGCTCCCGGAGGCGAAAGAAGATGCGTGGAAAATTATCTGGGACAAAAAACCGCTCGTTCTGAAGCAGGAACTGGAAGTTATCGTTCAAAACGAAGACGGAAGCACAGAAAACAGAGTCCTTCCGGCAGGTACGGAACTGATCCCACAGGAAACCGATAAAGAAACGTATCTGGATGCAGAAACTTCGTATGGAACACAGTGCCGGATTGAAGTGGAGACAGAAGACGGATATACTTATATGATTCACGGGGTAGATGAGCATGCATATTTTGCAGATCTTCCGTATGCCGGATAAAGCCGCGAAAAGAAGGGATTGCAGGAACGGGAAAAGAACGGTATACTGTGTATAGAATCTGCTTGACTTAAAGTGCACTTTATAGTTTAGAATAAAGAAAGCTGGAGATTTGCGGTGTCAGAAAAGAGAAGGTTCTGACAAAGCAGAGGTTTCGGCTTTCTTTTTATGTTGTATTGTATGTGGGTGTGAAAAAAAGGAAAAAACGAAAACGAGGTGAATGCTTTGGAGGCAAGAGAGGTATTAGAAAAAGTAAAAAACAACGAAATTTCGATCGAGGAGGCAGAAAAATATTTCAAAAAAGAGCCATTCGAGGAGATGGGATATGCGAAGCTGGATACGCACCGTGAAATCCGGAGCGGATTTGCGGAGGTCATTTTCTGTGCACGGAAGGCGGATGAACATCTGCTGAAGATTTTTACGCGTCTGTACGAGCAGGATGGGGAGGTCTTCGGAACGAGAGCCAGTGAGCATCAGTATGAGCTGATCCGGGAAAAGTTTCCGGAAGTGGTGTATGATCCGCTGTCCCATATTTTGAAAATAGAAAAAAAAGACAAGAAGCGGATCGGCAAAATCGCCGTCTGCACGGCTGGAACCGCGGATATTTCCGTTGCCGAGGAGGCGGCGCAGACCGCAGAATACTTTGGTGCAAACGTTGCGCGTATCTACGATGTCGGTGTGAGCGGTATCCACCGCCTGCTGTCGCGTCTCGATACGATTCAGAGCGCCAACTGCGTTGTAGCCGTTGCCGGTATGGAAGGAGCGCTGGCGAGCGTGCTCGGCGGCTTGGTGGACAAGCCGGTGATTGCTGTTCCGACATCCGTTGGCTACGGGGCCAGCATGAATGGTCTTTCGGCGCTGCTTACGATGATTAATTCCTGTGCGAACGGAATTGCTGTCGTAAACATCGACAACGGTTATGGGGCCGGATATATTGCAACACAGATTAACAGAATGGGAGTGCATAAAGATGAGTAAAAGTTTATATCTGGAGTGCGGGAGCGGAATCAGCGGGGATATGACCGTTGCGGCTCTGCTCGATCTGGGAGCAGACCAGGAGGTACTGGAGAAGGCACTGGCAAGCCTTCAGCTGCCGGGATACAAAACTGCCGTTACGAGAGTGAAAAAATCGGGGCTGGATGCCTGCGACTTCAATGTCATTCTGGATGCGGAGCATGAGAACCACGATCATGATATGGCGTATCTGCATGGGGATATGGCGAAAGCGCATGCACATGGAGAGGAGCATGTACACCATCATGAGCATACGCACGATCATGAGCATGTACATGACCAGAAACATACACACAGCCATGACCAGGAACACGCAGGAGAGCATCAGCACCATCATGAGCACCGCGGCCTGCCGGAGATTCTTGCCATTATCCGCCGCGGTGATCTGACACCGGGAGCGAGAGCTCTGGCAGAGCGGATTTTCCAGATTCTTGCAGAAGCAGAAGCAAAAGCGCACGGTGTGCCGCTCGATCAGGTGCATTTTCACGAGGTAGGAGCGGTCGATTCCATTGTAGATATTGTTGCCGCCGCCGTCTGCCTGGACAACCTGGCGCCGGACGAGGTGATTGTGACGGGGCTCTGCGAGGGAAGCGGTTTTATCCGATGCCAGCATGGACTGATCCCGGTTCCGGTACCGGCCGTTTTAAATATCGTGCAGACGCACGGCCTGACGCTTATTCCAACCGGAATCAAGGGCGAGCTTGTTACACCGACCGGTGCAGCTATTGTTGCTGCTATCCGAACAAAAGAGAAACTTCCGTCCTCATTTAAATGCACGAAAACAGGTCTTGGAGCCGGAAAACGGACGTATGAGCGGCCGTCACTTTTACGGGCTATGATGCTGGAAACCGAGGAAAATGACGAAAAAGATACGATCTGGAAGCTGGAATGCAATATCGACGACTGCACCGGTGAGGCACTCGGTTACTGTATGGGAAAACTGCTGCAGGCAGGTGCAAGGGATGTTCATTATATTCCGGTCTATATGAAGAAAAACCGTCCAGCATATCAGCTGGATGTGATCTGCGAGGAAGAAAAGCGGGAAACACTGGAGAATATTATTTTCACGGAGACAACCACGATCGGAATCCGTCGCTGCCAGATGGAGCGTACCGTGATGAAACGCGAATTTGCAACGATCACGACCGAATACGGGGATGCCGCTGTCAAGATCTGCCGTCATGGAGAGATAGAAAAAGTTTACCCGGAGTACGAGAGTGCCGCACTCATTGCTGAAAAAAGCGGTATGCCGGTTGGTGAGGCCGGTGCGTGGATCGTACAGAAATATAAAGAAGGAAAGTAAAAAACATGAGATATTTGAAACCACATTTTTACGATCAGTTTACATGCACAGCAGGAGATTGTCCGGATACCTGCTGCGCCGGCTGGCAGATTGTGATCGACGAGGATTCTCTGGAGCGGTACGGAAAGGAGCAGGGCGAGTTTGGAAAACGTCTGCGCAATTCCATCGACTGGGAAGAGGAGTGTTTCTATCAGAAGAACCGCCGCTGTGCTTTTTTGAATGATGAGAATCTCTGTGACCTCTACAAGGCACTGGGCCCGGATGCGCTTTGCGATACGTGCCGTCTGTACCCGAGACATACGGAAGAATATGAGGGACTGCGGGAGCTTTCCCTGTCCCTTTCCTGCCCGGAGGCGGCGCGAATCATTCTGTCCTGCCAGGAGCCGGTGCGCTTCCTTGCGGAGGAGACCGACGAGGAGGATGATTTCGAAGAGTTCGATTTCATGATGTTCTCGCAGCTGGAAGATACCAGAGATGTTCTGTTCAAAATTCTGCAGAACCGTACGATGCCGCTGCAGGAGCGCATGAGGGCGGCGGAACAGCTTGCCGAACAGTATCAGATCTGCATGGAAGAACAGCGGGAATACGATATTGATGATCTGCTTCGGAAATATGAGAAGCATTTGGAAGAGGGAACCTTAAGCGAGTGCGCGGCGGAAAGTCTGGCCCAAAAAGGTGTGGACGCTGCGGGATTCCACGTATGGGAACGTCAGAGAAAAGAACTGGCTGTTCTCCGAAGCCTCGAGCGCCTGCGCCCGGAATGGGATGAGGTGCTTGACGGTACAGAAAAAGTGCTGTACCAGAACGGCGAATCTGCTTACCAGGCCATCTGTGAAGAATTCCACCGCACCTTTGGAGCGAAAAGCAGCCGTCGTGCCGAGTGGGAAAACATAGGCGAGCAGCTTCTGATGTTCTTCGCCTATACCTATTTCTGCGGTGCCGTCTACGATGATATGGTCTGTTCCAAAATGGAACTTGCCCTTTTCTCCGTTCGCTGGATCCAGGAAATCCTGCTTGCGCGGTGGCTGGAAAACGGAAAAACACTTTCCATGCATGACGTTGAGGAGCTTTCCTGGCGTTACGCACGCGAGGTTGAGCATTCCGACGATAACCTGAATGCGCTCGAGGACTGGCTGTTTGAGACTTACGCGCCGGAAGGATGTGTACTGGAAGAAGAACAGGAATAGAAGAGGAAGAAAAATCATGCAGGAAAAGCAAAAGAAATAGATGCTGCGTATTGCGCTTTATCTGGTTGGAATTATTGTGCTGGCACTTGGCATCACATTGAATACAAAGACGAACCTCGGCGTGTCGCCCATCATCTCCATTCCGTACGCTGTGGCACAGATTTTTGGCTATGAAACAGGAACGGCAGTCTTTGTGGCGTATCTGATCTTTATCGTATTGCGGATTGTGCTGCTGAAAGGAAAATTTCCACCGTTCCAGCTCTTACAGGTTGCGGCCAGCTACCTGACCAGCGCCTTTATTACCATCTTTGACCGGGTTCTCCCGGTACCTGAACAGATGGGAAGCCGGCTTCTTGTCCTTGCCCTTGCTATCGGAATGATCGGTGCAGGACGACCGGTGGGAATCGGAATCGGCACTGTTGTAGCCATGGTCTGCACGGGAAGAGTGATCGCGCTGTTTAACCATTTTGGAAAGAAGAAAATAGAAGAAATCACAATCGCATAGCACGCCAATACCCCTGTCGAAAAACCTTGAGTTTTCGGTGGGGGTTTGTTATAATGAAAGACAGCGAAAGAAAAATTTTTTGATTTGTCATAAGGCGTTTGTTTGCGTTATGAGAAGTGCGAAGGAGGAAGTGGCAAATGAACTTAGTTATTACGATGAGCCGCCGGTTTGGCACAGGGGCGAGTATTATTGCAAAAGAACTTTCCGAGAGACTGCATATCCCGGTATATGATAAGGACGATGTAGAGCACGGCATGCGTGAAAATGCCTTTGAATCTGAGGCGGATGCGATCCGCGAACTGGCAAAACAGCCGTGTATTATTATTGGACGGTGCGCTTCGGAGTTTCTGAAAAATAAGAGCAACGTCATTAATATTTACGTTTGCGCGGACAAAGAGGATCGCATCAATCGTATCATGAAGTTGTTTTCTCTGACAAGAGAAGCTGCTGAGGTGATGCTGGAAGAGACCGATAAGCAGCGTGCCGAGTATTATTACAAGAATACCGGAAAAACATGGGGAGATGTGAATAACTATCATATGATCCTGAATACATCGGATCTTGGCATCGAGAACTGCGCAGATATTCTGATGCGGTATTTTGAAATGAAAGATTATATCTAAACGAGATACAGAAAAAGTAAGAGATTATAAAAAATCAGGTGTTTCCCAAAAAGAGAAGCACCTGATTTTTTGATCCCATTTAGTAAGTCTGATACGTATTGCTGTAACTGCGGCCAGAGAAGTAATTCTGTTTCAGAATCAGAAACAGTTCGGCATCGGTTGCGTACTCATACGGATTCGCATAGAAGAGACCGACAAGACCGCAGGTGATGGAAGAGAGAATCTTCCATCCGATAAAGGAAAGATCCAGGATGAAGGCATTCATTTTTTCACCATCCATCATTTCACGGCTGATCCGAAATGCGTCCTCTGTGGAAAGATCCGGGCAGTCGGCTAAAAGATACGGTACCATACGGTATTCATAAGATTTTACAATTCCAGGAATAATAAGAAGCAGCGACCAGAGGAAAGTGTAAAGCTTCATCAAAAACAGAGTCCAGACTGTTTTTCCGTAGGCGCCATTCTGGAATCCAGACAGCATATAGCCAAGTCCCGCTTTTTCCATTGAGTTTTCGATGAAAAACCTTGCGCCTCCGACTTCGAAGGGAGCCAGGATAAAAATGTCGATGAGAATAAATGCAAGTCCGATGATAAGAAGCACAATACCACCGAAAACAGAAAAAACAAATTTAACCGGACCAAGCGGGGTGAATCTTTCAGCAAAAGATGCAACATTAAGGTTATCGGAAGAAATGGTAAATCCGGATATACTGGACGTATTGTGCTGATTTCCATTATTGGAATTTCCGGAATTGGAAGTACCGCTTCCGACCAGCAGCGTCAGAATCAGGGCTGCTACCACACAGATCCAGTAATTGCGTAAAAATGCGGCTTTTCCGCGGGTTTTCAGTTGCTCTCGTGTCCACATAAAAAGACCTCCCTCTTAATGTAAGTGTAAACAGCAGACAATTCTGCCAAGTCACGATTATCTTACCATGGGGCAGGTGAAACATCAAGACAGCTTAAGGAAAGTTTAAGAAATTGGCAGAAAGATTAAAGTGGAAATGTGCATTCTTAAATAAAGATTTTACTTGTGAAGCGGGGATGAATGTGCTATAATCTCTCCGGTGCGTCAGAACGCAGCGGGGCCGGGTTTCTCCGGGGTGCGTTCTGAAAAAAAAGAAACCTGTACGTTGAATTGACAAAGAGAGCGAGGAATTTACGTGTATCTGACAAAGGACGAGTTTCTGCAGAAATTTGGAATTCTGCCGCAGGAATTTGAAGAAGCAGATATTTCCTGGGAAGAACTGCTGGAAATTGCGGATGATTATGAACGGCGCCGGCCGACGCTGGAAAAGATCCGAAAAGAATTTGTGGCAGAATTTCTGCAGGACAAGGAAAAAGAGATCGGACTGCAGTCGTACCACAGCCGCCTGAAGGACACCGAACACCTGGTGGAAAAGCTGGTGCGCAAGCGTCTGGAAAATTATGCAAAATACCGGAAAATGGATGCGACAAACTATATGCGTTATGTGACAGACCTGATCGGAATCCGGGGACTTTTGCTGTATCGGGAGGACTGGGTAAACTTCCATAAATATATTACCCACTGGTTTAAAAACGATCCGGAAAAATACATCCGTGATTACGGCCGCGACTACGACAAAAATGCGTCGGGCTATATGGCAGAGCCGCCGAAAGTCCATACAAGACTTGGCGATTACGCCGACATCTATGTGAACTGGATTCCGGAGGAGAACATTCTGGACCGGAAACATTACCGTGCGGTGCATTACATTGTCGTTTACCGCGGCGTCTATATTGAAATTCAGATTAAGACGCTGTTCGAGGAGGGCTGGGGAGAGATTGACCACAGCATTCTTTATCCGCGGCGCAAGGGAAACGCCATGCTGACCGAGTTTTCCGAGCTGCTGAACCGTCTGGCGGGCATGGGAGATGAGATGGGATCGTTCTACCGCCGTCTCCAGGTTGTGCCGGATGAGAAGTTCCAGAGCAAGGAAACGATCGTGCGCAAGCGTGAATTAAAACCGCAGGTCAAGGCAGCGGTGGAAAAACGCGATCTGAACGAAATTCATACGATGGATGATGCCGTCTGGAGCATACTGAAAGAATAAAACTGCTTTTCAGAAATGGGAAAGGATAAAAAATGGATGGAAGAAACACGGGCCGTATGGGATTCTCCCATGCAGCGGAGAATTCTGCGGAGAATATGATGGCGGCAGTCAAAGCCGGAAAAATCCGAAAACATCTGATGGGAAATACTTCGCCGATCCGCTATGGAACGATGGAAAAACGCGAGATGACCGAATATACCGACTTTGTCCGGACGAAACTCTGTTATGAAATTCTGAATCTGCCCGGGGAGGAAAAATGAATACAATAGAAAAAATATATACAAACTACGACGGACTCCTGGAAGAATTTTCTGAGGAAGTGATTCAGAGCCGTTATGCCGTTTTTTATGAAGAGATCGAAGAATTTGCCAAAAGTCTCGGCATTCGCGAGAAAATCCAGATCAGTGAATCGCTGTTAAGCCATGCGGTGCTGGACTATTTCACGGATATTTCCCGCCTGAAACATTTTCACCAGGCGAAACATATCAATTCGCTGAAAGTAATCTCTTATGAGACATACTGGCTGCTGCGGAGAAAACCGATCCAGATTCTGGTGGAGGATGAGACATCGGATGCGATGGCATTTCTGAATGAAAAATTTGTCTTTTCCCGCATTGCAAAGTATCTGATGGGTGACGGAAAACGGGTGATTTTAAGCCCGGAAACGAAAAAGGGCTTCTTGAACTATCTGGATTCTCTGTTTTATTACTTGAAATACCGCAATTACGATGCGGAAATGCTCGAGATGATGCTGATGGGCTTCAAAGCGGGCGTTCTGGTGGCGGACGATTTAAAAGAGCAGGAATCCTGAGAACGGGCGAAAGCAGAATACAGTAAAATAGGATGAACACAGAAAGAACCGGACGGGGCTGCAGGCCGCTGTCGGGTTCTTTTTTTGCACAGCTCTGCATAAAGTGCAAAGAAAACGTTGTGATGTACGGGGAAGGAAAATGAGTGCAGACAATCTGGAAAAAATCCATGCATTTCTAAAAAAGGCGAATGAAATCGCCTGGGGGCCGCCGCTTCTTTTTCTGCTGCTTGGGACAGGCATTTTTCTGATGATCCAGCTTCGTGCGCTGCCGGTTCGCCGTCTGGTTTTTGCACTTCGGACAGCGTTTGGCCGCAGAGCGAGGCGCACCGGGGAACCAACAGAAGCAGGTGTTTCGCCGTTCGCATCGTTGATGACGGAACTGGCAGCAGAGATCGGGACAGGCAATATCGTGGGCGTTGCCTCGGCGATGGCACTTGGCGGTCCGGGAGCACTGGTGTGGATGATGCTGGCAGCGGTGATAGGACTTGCACTGAAATTTTCGGAGAGCTTTCTTTCTGTGAAGTACCGGATGCAAAAGAAAGACGGGACCTACTGCGGTGGTCCGATGGTAACGCTGACGAGAGCCTTTCCAGAGGAAAAACTGGCAAAGGTGCTGGCTGTATTTTTTTCCGGGAGTGCCGTTCTAGTATCGCTCGGAATGGGAAATATGACGCAGGCGAACTCGATTGCGCTGGCGATGCAGGATACCTTTGGCGTGGAAAGAGAAAAAAGTGCACTGGTACTGACGATTCTTCTGCTGCTCGTTGTGACAGGCGGACTGCGTTCCATTGCAAAAGCGGCGGAGGTGCTGGTACCGGGGATGGCGCTCTTTTATCTGTGCGGGGCAGGAATTGTGATCTGTCTGCATGGTGGCGAGCTTCCGCGAACGCTGTCCGAGATGGTGCAGAATGCATTTTCTTTCCGGGCGGCATCGGGAGGCGCAGTGGGAGCCGGAATTGCCCTGCTGCCGCCGGCTCTGCGGTATGGGGTTTCCCGCGGTGTGTTTTCCAATGAAGCGGGGCTGGGAGCAGGCGGAATCAGTGCCGCTGCGGCGCAGACGGACGATCCGGTGCGGCAGGGATATATCAGTATGACCGGTGTGTTTGTTGATACCATGGTAATCTGCCTTGTGACCGGTCTTGCCGTCGGAGTGACCGGGGCGGCAGAGCGGGCAGCGGAAGCGGAAAAAGCGGATGGCGCGGCGATGGTAATCCGGGCATTTGAAAGTGTGTTCGGACCGGCGGGAGGTTATCTTGTTACGATCGGGATTCTGCTGTTCGCGTTTGCAACGATGGCGGGCTGGGCCTACCAGGGGGAGCAGGCGTTTGTCTGGCTGGTGAAAAAGGAGAGTTTCGGAATGGTTTACCGTGTTTTCTTCTGCTTTGCAGCATCAGCAGGATGTGTCTGTGTGGCAGAAATCGTCTGGAACTTTGCAGAGCTTGCCAATGCCTGCATGGCGGTGCCGAACCTGATTTGTGTGCTGCGGCTCTGGAAAACAGTAAAAGAAGGGGCAGTCAGGTTTGAGAGCAGCATAAAAAAGTCGGAACAGAGGAAAAACGGAGGCAGGGGAGGAACATGAGAAAACGTATTCAGGCAGATTTCACGGTGAGCTGGTTCAGAGAGCCAAAAGAATAGCCCATTTCTTCCCACTTTGTCAGCAGCTCATCGAGAATCTCCGCGTTGGTTGAGGAGGTGTTATGAAGCAGAACGATGGCGCCGGGATGAATGCGTCCGGTCAGCTTTTCGAAAGCCTCCTCGTGGGTTGGCTGCTGATCCTGGTACCAGTCTACATAGGCGAGACTCCAGAAAAACGTATGGTATCCGAGGTCCTTTGCCATCTGCAGGTTCTGTGTGCTGTATTTTCCCTGCGGCGGGCGGTAAAATTTCACCATTTCCTGGCCGGTGGTCTCCTGATAAAGAGTGGAGACTCGGTTCAGTTCTTCGGAGAAGGCTTCCTGCGTGGAGATTTTGGACATATCCGGGTGCGACCAGGTGTGGTTTCCGACGATATGGCCTTCTGCCGCCATGCGTTTGACAAGATCCGGCTGGTCGGAGAGAAAATTGCCGACGACAAAGAACGCTGCGGGTGCCTGATGCTTCTGGAGTGCGTCAAGGATCGCCGGGGTGTTGCCGTTTTCATAGCCGCAGTCAAACGTCAGATAGATGATGTTTTCTTCCGGTGAAGCGGCAAACCAGGCGTTGTAGGCGGCAAGCTCTTCGGATGTAGCATTGCCGACGGGAGTCTTCCCTTTTTCCGGGAAGGAGAGCCCCCAGTTTTCGGCAGCAGAGGAGAGGACGGGCATCGAAACGGAAGAAACAGGTGTCTCCGGCGCAGCAGAGAGAAAAACTGGGGCTGCCTTTCGGAGCGCACGGCAGGTAAAGTGGGACAGAACAGAGCCAAAAAGAAAAGCGGAGCAGAAAAAAGCGGCGGCGATACCGGCTTTTTTCAGGATCCGGCGGGAAAGGGGTGAAAGAGAACGCATAAAATCCCCCTCCAGGACTTTTTGAGACAATATATGTATGGATGAAAGAAAACATGCGGCACACATCTGTTTGACTTTACCTGCAATCTATGTCACAATGGAGGTAGAGTGGATGGAAAGGGCAGAGAAAAACAAGATGACAAAATATGAGGTTTTAAAAAAGTACTTCGGTTACGATTCCTTCCGAGAGGGGCAGGAGATGCTGGTGGATGCGCTTCTGAACGGACAGGACGTGCTCGGCATTATGCCGACCGGAGCAGGAAAATCGCTGTGTTATCAGATTCCGGCGCTTCTGCTGCCAGGAATTACCCTGGTGGTATCACCGTTGATTTCTCTGATGAAGGATCAGGTATCGACCCTGAACCAGGCGGGGATTCACGCTGCGTTTCTGAACAGCTCCTTAAGTGCGGCGCAGTACCGGAAGGCACTCGGCTTTGCCATGGAGGGCCGGTACAAGATTATTTATGTCGCCCCGGAACGCCTTCTGACACCGGAATTTTTGTGCGCGGTGCAGTCGATGGAAATTTCGATGATTAGTGTTGATGAGGCACACTGTATTTCCCAGTGGGGTCAGGATTTCCGCCCAAGCTACCTGAAAATCACAGAGTTTGTCGAGCAGCTTCCCGCACGGCCGGTGATCGGTGCCTTTACGGCAACGGCAACAAAAGAGGTACGGGATGATATCGAAGCACTGCTGTCTTTGCGTGATCCGGTACGTCTGGTCACAGGCTTTGACCGGAAAAATCTGAAATTTACGGTACAGCAGCCGAAAGATAAATTCGCAGCCGTGGAATCATTCCTTGCAGAGCACGAGGCGGACTGCGGAATTATTTACTGTCTGACCAGAAAAAATGTGGAGGAGGTCTGTGAGAAACTCGAGCAGAAAGGATATTCTGTCACAAGATACCATGCGGGTCTTTCTGACCTGGAACGGCAGGAAAACCAGGAAGATTTTATTTATGACCGGAAGCAGATCATGGTAGCGACAAACGCTTTTGGTATGGGAATCGATAAATCGAATGTGCGGTACGTCATCCATTATAATATGCCGAAAAATATGGAAAGCTATTACCAGGAGGCCGGCCGTGCGGGACGGGATGGCCTTCCGGCGGAATGCATTCTGCTGTACGCGGGACAGGATGTGATCACAAACCAGTTTTTTATCGAAAACATGGCGCAGGAGAGTGAGGATCCCGAGACGACAGCGCTGATCCGTCAGCGGGAGGAGGAACGGCTGAAGAAAATGACGTTTTACTGTTTCACCCATGAGTGTCTCAGAGATTATATCCTGCGGTATTTCGGGGAATACGGTTCCAATTACTGTGGAAACTGTTCCAGCTGCCTCTCGGAATTTGAAACGGTGGATGCGACAGCGACGGCAAAGGCAATCCTTGGCTGTGTGCGGGAATGCCGTCAGCGGTACGGCACGACGGTGATTCTCGATACCCTGCACGGTGCGAATACCGCGAAAATCCGCCAGTACCGCATGGATGAAAACTCCCATTACGGGGAACTGGCAAAAGAGCCGGTCTACCGGCTGCGGCAGATCTTAAATGAACTGCAGGTTCGGGAATATCTCTATGTAACGGCCGACACATACAGCATTGTGCGCCTGTTGCCAAAAGCGGCGGAGCTGCTGGATGAGGACGGCACGATGCTGATGAAGATGGCAAAAGAAGAAAAACGGATTCCGAAAGCCGCAAAAGAGAAGACAAAGACAAAAACCTCGGCAGCGGCAAAGGAGCTTTCCAACGAGGAGGCCGTGGTATTCGAAAAACTGCGGGCACTTCGGATGGAGCTTGCAAAGGAGCATAAAGTGCCTCCGTATATTATCTTTTCGGATAAAACACTGATCCAGATGGCGGTAGAGAGACCGTCAAATAAAGAGGAAATGCTGGCTGTTTCCGGGGTCGGCGAGAGCAAGTTTGAAAAATACGGGGAGCAGTTTCTTGCATGTCTTGCAGAAAGATAAAACAAGTCGTGTAAAAAAAACGGGAAAACAACAGGAAAGGAAGAATACGCTTATGAAAAAAGAAAACGCAGTTATTTTTGGAGTGACCGGTGTTGTAGTTGCCGCCGTGCTGATTGGAGGCGGAATCTATATGAAAACGGAACGGGACCGAAATCTGAATGCAGATACAGAAAGTGCTGCAGAGGACAGCAATAGGGCAGAAGAAGTACAGAAAGCCGTATTTCTTGCAGAAGATTCCGGGTTATGGTACCTGGGAGATCTGGAACACGGAAACATCTATGTGACACATACACCGTCCGACACACTTTACGATGAAAATGGAAATGCCATTGATCCGTCCGAGATCAAAAAAGGAGATTTTCTTCAAGTGGAGGGCGACGGTATTATGCTGAACTCCTATCCGGGACAATATCCGGGTATCAGCCGTATTATGAGAATCAGCGGCGGTACGGAGGCGGATGCAGAAAAATTCGATGAGGAACTTTCCCAGATTCTGCCGGAAAAGGATCCATCGGAAATTCCGTTTCTGAATCTGTGCTACACACAGCCAAATGCCCAGGTGACAGCTATGGCAACACAGGGAGGTTATACCTGGTCTTATGTTGATGAGGACGGCAATGGTCAGAACGTCGTTGCGGACAGTGCGTTCATTCTGGAATGGACGGAACTGAGTGATCTGAATATAGAAAATGACGAAGGAAAAACCGATCTGGAGCTTGTCTTCTCGGAGGAGCCGGATTCTGTCACAGCAGAAAGATGGCCGGCCGAAGACCGGGGGCAGAACTTTGGCAATGGTTACCCGGAGGGAGAAAGCGTTTCTGTGGAGCATGCGGAGAGCTGGAGCATTCCGGGAGCCGAGGCCGGCTACATCTACGAAGTGGACGCGGTATTCGAAAATGGAACCGTGTCATACGGATTTGAAGTGAAAAAGTAAAAAAAGACTTTCTTTTTCCGTGATATTATGCTATTTTTACTGTGAAAACAGAAAAATGCAATGTGCCATACGGCATAAGCAGCTGACTTTTCAAAAATCAGAATCCGTTTGACCGGAGGATGCGAGGAGGAATTTGTATGAAGTTAATTGTTGCTGTATTACGGAAAGAGGACGAGGCAGACACCATTGCCGAGTTGAACAAAAAAGGCTTTTTTGTGACGGAGCTTGCCACGACCGGCGGTTTCCTGAAGGAGAAGAACACAACACTGCTGATCGGAACCGATGATCATAAGCTCGACGCTGTGCTTGCGATCTTAAAACAGGAAGCAGGGCTTCGGAAAACAGTTACCTATGCGGCCACCCCGATGGAAAGCGGAAACTTCTGCCCGGGCGGAAATTACTCTGTTCCGATTGATACCCAGACAGGAGGCTGTACTGTGTTTGTGCTGAACATGGAACAGCTGGAAAAATTCTAAGACTCTAAAGATTTTTAAATTCCGGCATATGATTCTGGTAGTGGAGCGGCAGATGCGTACGCTGACAGTCGGGATTGGAACGCTCTTTGATGGCAATTGCGGTGAAAAATCCTTTCCAGAGTTCTTCGTAAGGATCCGAAGTGGATTCCGTGAGGGAAAGGCGTTCTATTTCACCCGGAGAAAGACGGGTCAGATAAAAGGGCCGGTCAGCGGGATGCACGACGGCAAGCTGCCGGTTATCATCGAGAATCATCCAGTTTTCTGAGGGGAGCCGGTCAGAAAAATGGGGAGCGACCAGGGTCAGCACATTAGCTTTCGGGGAAATATGCGAGACCAGGATCGGAAAACCGGAGGAAATATTTGCAAAACGGATAAATTCCCGGAACAAATGCGCTTCATTTGTGACCTGACGGGAAACTTCAAAAGCGTGGAATACCGCCGGTTCCTGCAGCATATGCAGAGTATCCTTTCCATAGGAAAAGCCGTAGAGCAGAAAACGATAAATGATGTCGGGAGCGTCGCTTCTCTCGGACATTGCACAGAGATAGACGAGCCGCCAGGCTGCTGCGCCGATCTTCTTTTGAATGGATCGCGTGACGCTGGCGGCTTTTTCTGTGTCCGGCTCAACATGGCAGTAATCGCAGAACAGCTCCAGATTGCCGACTGGTTCCGTCATCAGCCGTACATTGCGGTAGCCGACACGGGAATTCCAGGCTTCATAGATGCAGGTCAGGATCGACGCAAGATCCGGGCTGCAGGTGTAAACAGTCATAATAAAATCCTTTCTGAAATCAATTGATACAGACAACAGCCTTCTGCAAAAAAGCGCAGATACAGCAAAAAGGCTTTTCCATGAAAAGAACGCCCGGGATTATATATGCCCAGGTACGGCAGCATCAAACAGAGAAAGCTGCTGATACTGTTCCGGATGGGAAACCTCCCAGTTGGAGGCGGCTTCCTCTCCCGTGAGCTGCCGGGTCAGAAACTGCTGTTCCAGCCGCATGTGATACATCATTTTTCCCTCGCAGGTGATAAAATATTTGGCGCGTTTCAGCACCACACCGATCTTTTTCAGGTGCTCAAAGGAAAGATGGGAGCTTCTGCGGCTCTTTACAATCCGCATGGCCGATTTCGGCCCGATGCCGGGAACGCGCAGAAGGTCGGCATACTCAGCCGTGTTGATCTCCACCGGAAACAGCTCCATATGGCGCAGTGCCCAGTCGCATTTCGGGTCGAGCTGTGCATGGAAGTTCGGGTGGGCTTCATCGAGCAGTTCATCCGCCTGAAAACCGTAGAAGCGGAGCAGCCAGTCTGCCTGATAAAGGCGGTGTTCCCGAAGAAGCGGCGGCTTGGTTTCACGTGAGGGCAGGGCGGAATCCTCGTTGACCGGAATGTAGGCGGAGTAAAAGACGCGCTTCAGGTCATACTGCTGGTAGAGAAGCTGTGAGGTGGAGAGAAGCTGGTAATCGTTTTCCTTTGTCGCACCGATGATCATCTGCGTGCTCTGGCCGGCAGGAACGAAGGGAGCAGAGCGTTCCTTTTCCGGCAGCGACCGCGCGGAGGAAGAAGAGATCCAGCCCAGATCGGCAGCGGAGGCGGAAATCTGTTTTCGTGTATCGAAAATGGAGTGGGAGAGATAGCGGTTTCCCGAGGAACGCTCTAAAAAAGCACTTTTCCCTGCGGTCAGCCGGTAATCTACAATACCGGACTGGATCTGGCGCATGGGTTTTATAATCGCTTTCTGTGTCTTCTGCGGGGCCAGTTTCTGCAGCCCTTCTCCGGTCGGGAGTTCCAGATTGACGCTCATGCGGTCGGCGAGATAGCCGGTCTTTTCGATCAGCTCGGCGGGTGCACCCGGGATAGCTTTGACGTGGATGTAGCCGTTAAAGCGGTAACGATTACGTAAAAGATGCAGAGTGCGGTACATGAGCTCCATCGTATGGGCAGGATTTTTGCAGACGGCGGAACTTAAAAAGAGTCCCTCAATATAGTTTCGGCGATAAAATTCCGTGACGAGTGTACAGACCTCCTCCGGTGTAAACGTGGCGCGCTGCCGGTCATTCCCGGCGCGGTTGACACAGTATTTACAGTCGTAGATACAGTCGTTGCTCTGCAGAATTTTCAACAGAGAGATACAGCGTCCGTCGGAAGAAAAGCTGTGGCAGATACCGCAGGAGACCGAATTGCCGAGATGTCCCTGTTTTCCGGCACGGTTCACACCGCTGGAAGTGCACGCAACGTCGTATTTGGCCGCGTCAGCGAGAAGATTCAGCTTCTCGGAGAGAGAAAGTGTTTGTGATGATAACTGCATGGCAGAAAAATTCCTTTCTATGTCCAAATGAATACGAATAAAAGTAAAACAATAAGATAACAGGTATTTTACAAAAAGAACAACTGTTCGATAAAGAAAGTGTAACATAAATCGAACGAATGTTCAAGAGAAAAAATGAAAATAGCACAAGAAAATACTGGAAGAAAAGAAACAGAATTCGATCCGGAAAAACGTGAACAGGAAACAGCAGGGAAAATTTCTGTTAGAAAAAAGTTATACAAAAACAGCCGCACAGATCGGAAAAACAAATCTGTGCGGCTGTAAGCCAAATTTTATGGAATTGAAACGGAATCAGAGCCGTTTACGTCAGAAGCGCTCCAATTGCCCCGAATACGCCGGAACTTGCAAGCAGCATGATGACGCTTGCGAGGAGAACACCGCCCATGACGGCGAGAACGCTGGTCTTAAAGTCCATATCGAGGATACTTGCGGCCAGTGTGCCGGTCCATGCGCCGGTTCCCGGGAGCGGGATGCCGACGAAGAGCAGCAGGGCGAGCGGAAGTCCGCGACCGGCTTTTGCTTTCAGTTTTTCCCCGCCTTTTTCGCCTTTTTCCAGACACCAGGTGAAGAATTTTCCGATATACTTTTTATCACATCCCCAGACAAGAACCTTTCGAGCGAACAGGAAAATAATCGGAACCGGAAGCATATTTCCGATGACGGCGATCAGATAGGCCGGAAGCGTCGGAATATGGAAAGCTACCGCGTACGGAATCGCACCACGCAGCTCGATGAGCGGAACCATGGAAATCAAAAATACAATCAGATATTTGGTAATCATATACACCTCTCGTTTTTCACAAAATGTTATCGTTTCTTAGTGCAACGCTCTTATTGTAGCGTGATGCCCGCCATTTGTCCAGTATAAAAAGAAAGAAAGGAGCGGGAGTAAAAGAAATCTTAAGAATTTCTGCATTTTTGTATAATTTTATAACCTTCAAAATTTGAATTTTAGAAAACGGTATGTTAGAATGAAGTGTACTGTTTGCAAAAGAACAGCAGAGATGCCCCCAATGACAGGGGGCGTGGACTGAAATAACAAACGAGGAGGACCCACCTATGATTGCACTGATCGACTATGATGCCGGAAATATAAAAAGCGTGGAAAAAGTCTTTCAAAGCCTTGGAAAAGAGGTTGTACTGACCAGGGATCCAGACGTGTTAAAACGCGCAGATCACGTCGTTCTGCCGGGTGTCGGCAGCTTTGGAGATGCGATGGAAAATCTGAACCGCTATCATCTGGTACCGGTTATTCATGAAATCGTAGAAAAAGGGACTCCGTTTCTTGGAATCTGCCTCGGACTTCAGATCCTGTTTGAACGCAGCGAAGAGAGCCCGGGCGTTGCAGGCCTTGGCCTGTTAAAAGGAGAAATTCTCCGGATTCCGGACAAAGAGGGCTTAAAGATTCCGCACATGGGCTGGAATTCCATCCATCTGCAGAACGGTGGACGCTTATTCAAAGGCATCCCGCAGGAATCGTATGTTTACTTTGTCCACTCCTACTATCTGAAAGCAGAAGAGGAGGAAATTGTAAAAGCAACGACAGAGTACAGTACACACATCCATGCATCTGTGGAAAAAGGAAATCTGTTCGCCTGCCAGTTCCACCCGGAAAAGAGCTCAGATCTTGGGCTTGCCATTCTGAAAAACTTTGCGGAAATTGGAGAGGAGGACTGACGGATGTTTACAAAACGAATTATCCCATGCCTGGATGTAAAAAACGGAAGAGTCGTAAAAGGTGTTAATTTCGTCGATTTAAAAGATGCCGGCGACCCGGTGGAGATCGCAAAAGCGTACGACAAGGCAGGAGCCGATGAGGTTGTTTTTCTTGATATCACGGCCTCCTCCGATCAGAGAGGAACTGTTGTTGATATGGTGCGCAAAGTAGCAGCAAACGTTTTTATCCCGTTCACCGTCGGCGGCGGAATCCGTACCGTGGATGATTTCAAGATGCTGCTCCGCGAAGGAGCCGATAAAATCTCGATCAACTCCTCTGCCATCAACAATCCGCAGCTCATCCACGACGCGGCACAGAAATTCGGCAGCCAGTGCGTGGTCGTTGCGATCGACGCCAAGAAAAGAGCGGAGGGAAGCGGCTGGAATATCTATAAAAACGGCGGCCGCATCGATGTCGGCATCGATGCCGTTGCGTGGGCAAAAAAAGCAGAAAGCCTTGGCGCCGGAGAAATCCTGCTCACCAGCATGGACTGCGACGGAACAAAGGCGGGATACGATATCGAGCTGACAAGAACGATCGCAGAGAGCGTCGGCATCCCGGTCATCGCATCCGGCGGCGCAGGAACGCTGGAGCATTTTTATGATGCCTTAACCGAAGGAAAAGCCGATGCTGCACTTGCCGCATCTCTGTTCCACTACAAAGAACTGGAAATTCGTGAAGTCAAAGAATATCTGGCAGGCCGCAATGTGCCGGTCCGCCTGTAAAAGGAAGGGAGAAAACGATATGCCGCCTCTTAGCGGAAGCTGGGCCAATGCCCTGAAAGGAGAATTCTCCAAAGATTATTATAAAAAACTGTTTCAGACGGTGGGAGCGGAGTACAAAACCCACACGATTTACCCGCCGGCTGATGATATTTTCAATGCGTTCCACTTTACCCCACTTGAGCAGGTAAAAGTAGTCATCTTAGGCCAGGACCCGTACCACGAGCCGGGACAGGCACACGGACTCTGCTTTTCTGTAAAACCGGAAGTAGACATTCCGCCGTCCCTGGTCAACATTTATAAGGAACTCGAAGACGATCTGGGATGCTACATCCCGAACAACGGCTATCTCGAAAAATGGGCACGGCAGGGTGTTCTGATGCTGAACACGGTGCTGACTGTGCGTGCGCATCAGGCAAATTCCCACAAGGAAATCGGCTGGGAGCAGTTCACGGACGCGGCAATCAAAGTGCTCGCCGGGCAGGACCGCCCGATGGTCTTCATCCTCTGGGGACGTCCCGCACAGCGCAAAAAAGAGATGATCCACAATCCAAAACATCTGGTGCTGATGTCCGCTCATCCGAGCCCGCTCTCTGCATACCGCGGATTTTTCGGCAGCCATCCGTTTTCCAGAACGAACGAATATCTGGAAGAAAACGGTCTTGCGCCGATTGACTGGCAGATCGAAAATGTAATCCGGGGAGCGAAAGAATGAGTAAAAAGAAAAATACGTTACTGAGAAATACTTCTATCTTGATGGCTGCAACGATTATCTCGCGTGTGATCGGTCTTTTATACCGGTCGCCGCTCGGCGAAACCATCGGAAATGAGGGACTTGGTTATTACAGTACAGCGAGCAATCTGTATACGATCCTGCTGCTGATCTCGTCCTACAGTATTCCGATGGCAGTATCGAAAATCGTATCCGAACGCCTAGCATTAAAAGAGTACCGGAACGCACACCGCGTTTTCCGCGGAGCCCTCCTTTATGCCGTAATCGTGGGAGGAATCGCTGCACTGGTGGCGTTTTTCGGCGGAAAATTCCTTCTGCCATATAACCAGCAGAATGCCATCCTGGCCCTGCGCGTACTGGCACCGACCATCTTCTTCTCGGCGATTCTCGGCGTCCTGCGCGGCTATTTCCAGGCCCACAGCACGATGATGCCGACTTCGATTTCACAGATCATCGAGCAGATATTCAACGCTGCTTTCAGTATCGGTGCAGCCTGGTTCTTTATCCAGCAGTTTGCGACAAATGACACCGAGCGTGCGAAATTCGGTGCTGCCGGCGGAACCCTCGGAACGGGAGCCGGTGTGCTGGCAGGCCTTTGCTTTATGCTGCTCGTTTACGGGGTAAACCGGAAAAGCATTCTGCGAAAAGCAGCCAAAGACACACGCCACCGCGAAGAATCCTACCGCGAAATCTTTCAGGTACTCTTTCTGATGGTAACACCGGTCATCTTCACGACCTTTATTTATAACTGTAACGCTTACCTGGACAACTATCTGTTCTTTACCATCCTCGGATGGCACGGCGAAAACCAGAAAGCGCTGAACGCTGCATACGGCGAGTTTTCCAACTATTACGTTACGCTGATTAACGTCCCGCTTGCCATGGCAAGCGCATCCGCATCTGCGATGATGCCGGAGGTGTCTTCCTGCTACGCAACCGGTGACCTCGACGAGGCAAACGACAAAATTCTGGAAACGATCCGCCTGACCATGTTCATCTCCATTCCGGCTGCCGTCGGCCTTGGAGTTCTGGCATTCCCGATTACAGGCGTTCTGTTCCCGTCAAGCTCAAGCCTTTCCGGCAAACTGCTGATGATGGGTGCCGTATCGGTTGTCTTTTCTGCACTGTCCACCATTACCAACAGTGTACTGCAGTCGATCGGGCAGCAGAAGAAAGCCCTGCACAATGCGGCAATTTCCCTTGGGATGGATCTTATCGTTCTGGCGCTGATCCTTGCAGTTTTCCCAAAGACAAACATTTATGCTGTCGTCTTTGCGGGAATTCTGTTCTCCCTTAGCATGTGTGTATTGAATAACCTTTCGATCCGCAAGCACCTGAACTTCCGCAATGAGTTCAAAAACACGTATGTAAAACCATTGATCGCCGCTGCCATCATGGGTGTTGTAACCTGGGTTGTTTATTATGGCCTGTTCGCCATCACAAAACGCCCGTCGATCAGTATGCTGGCCGCAATTCTGATCGCAATCGTGGTATACCTGATTGCTTTCGTAGTCGTAACCGGCACAACCGAAGCCGAAATGCGCCGCATGCCAATGGGAACCAAACTGGTAAAAGTTCTCCGTATCCTGCGGATTTACTGATAAAAACAGAAGATACACCTTAACAAAGAAGACCCCGGTCGGAAAACATGAAAAACTGTTTTCCGACTGGGGTCTTTTGAAATGAAAAAGGATTATGTAATTTTTTACGCGTTTTTCTCTCCGTCAAGTTCCTGTTTCAGGTTCTTGTTCGCGGTAGAAAGCATCAGCTTAATACGGTTCAGCTGGTTAACCTCCGAAGCGCCTGGATCGTAGTCAACTGCCACGATATTTGCCTTCGGATACTCCTTGCGAATGGCTTTAATAACACCTTTACCGACAATATGATTCGGCAGGCACGCAAACGGCTGGATGCAGACGATATTGTAAACGTCGCTGTGGATCAGCTCCATCATCTCGCCTGTCAGGAACCATCCCTCACCTGTCTGGTTACCACAGGAAACAATCGGAGAAGCATACTTCGCCAGATCCCGTACATCAGCCGGCGGATCAAAGTGTTCGCTCTTCTTGAACTCTGCAACTGCCGCGCTCCGCAGCCAGTTGATCAGCTTAATGCCCGTATTTCCGAGCATCGAAGAGCTCTTCTTGAATCCAAGGTGCTCTACCTTGAAATTCGTATTGTAGAAGCAATAGCAGAAGAAATCGATCAGATCCGGCACAACCGGCTCGGCGCCTTCGCTTTCGAGAAGCTCCGCCAGATGGTTATTGGCCGCCGGAAGGAACTTAACCAGAATTTCGCCGACAATACCGACACGCGGTTTTTTCTCGTCCGTAATCGGAATATGGTCAAAGTCGCGGATCATCGTGCGGCAGATCTGTTTAAACCGGGTATGGCTCAGGTGTTTGGAAGAAATGAAATCAATACAGATTTTCTCCCATTTTTTGTGAATCCGGTCTGTTGTACCCTTCTTCTGCTCATAAGGACGCATCCGGTAAATACATTTCATCATGATATCGCCGAATTCTGCCGCATAGCAGAGACGGATCGCAAGATCCGGTGTAATCTTAAAGCCCGGATTTTCTTCCAGACCGCTTAAGTTAATGGAGATTACCGGAATCTGTGTCATATCGGCTTTCTCCAGGGCACGGCGGATAAATCCGATATAGTTCGAAGCACGGCAGCCGCCGCCGGTCTGGCTCATGATGACAGCCACTTTGTTCAGGTCATACTTGCCGGAGAGCAGCGCCTGCATAATCTGTCCGACTACCATCAGAGACGGATAGCAGGCATCGTTGTTAACGTATTTCAGTCCGACATCAACCGCCTCTTTGTTGTCGTTCGGAAGCACTTCCAGATTGTATCCGGCTGCGTTGAACGCCGGCTGCAGAATCGAGAAGTGGATCGGTGACATCTGCGGGCAGAGGATGGTGTAGTCTTTCCGCATTTCTTTCGTGAAGACCGGTTTCTGGATCGAGGACGGAAGAATCTCGCGTACCGCCTGTTTCCGGTCATGTGCACGGAGGGCAGCGAGCAGAGAGCGGACACGGATTCTGGCAGCGCCGAGGTTGTTGACCTCATCAATCTTCAGGCAGGTATAAATCTTGCCGCTTCTGGTCAGAATCTCATAAACCTCATCGGTGGTAACGGCGTCGAGACCGCAGCCGAACGAGTTCAGCTGAATCAGGTCAAGATCGTCGCGTGTCTTTACATAGTTTGCAGCTGCATACAGACGGGTGTGGTACATCCACTGGTCATTGACACGGAGCGGACGCTCGAGCGGTGCCAGATGGGAAACAGAGTCCTCCGTCAGCACGCACAGTCCGTAGGAGTTGATCATATCCGGGATACCGTGATGGATTTCTGGATCGATGTGGTACGGACGGCCGGCAAGCACGATGCCTCTGCGGCCGGTTTCTTTCATATACTGAAGCGTTTCCTCGCCTTTTTTCTGCATATCGCGTCTTGCAGCGCCAAGCTCTTCCCATCCGGCATGAACAGCAGCACGGACTTCATCCTCCGGCAGACCGGAGAACTCTTTGACAAGACCATCGGCAAGCACCTTTTCACTCGTAAACGCAAGGAACGGATTGCGGAACGTAATGGAATCGTCCTGCAGCTCGTCCACGTTGTTTTTGATATTTTCCGCATACGAGGTAACGATCGGGCAGTTGTAGTGGTTGATGGCTTCCGGGAACTCGGTGCGCTCGTACGGGATACACGGGTAGAAGATGAACTTCACACCGTGGCGTAAGAGCCAGGTCACATGGCCGTGCGCCAGTTTGGCCGGATAGCACTCGGATTCACTTGGAATCGACTCAATACCGAGCTCGTAGATCTTGCGGCTCGAGGTCGGAGAGAGTACCACGCGGTATTTCAGCCGCGTAAAGAAGGTGTACCAGAACGGATAATTCTCAAACATATTGAGGACTCTCGGAATGCCGACCTCTCCGCGGATCGCTTCATCCTGCGGCAGCGGCTGGTAGCCGAAGATCCGTTTGTATTTGTATTCGAACAGGTTCGGAATATGATCTTTGTTTTTCTCTTTTCCGATACCGCGCTCGCAGCGGTTTCCGCTGATGTACTGACGGCCGCCGGAGAATTTGTTGATGGTCAGACGGCAGCTGTTCGTACATCCCTTACAGTTTGCCATCGTGGTCGAATATTTCAGCTCGTTGATCTTTTCAATGGAGAGCATCGTGGTCTCCTGATCGGCGGAGTAGCGCTCTCTTGCGATCAGCGCCGCACCGAACGCACCCATGATGCCGGCGATGTCCGGGCGGATGGCTTCGCAGTTGGCGATCCGCTCAAAGCTTCGGAGAACAGCGTCGTTGTAGAATGTACCGCCCTGTACGACGATGTGGCGTCCCAGCTCGGTGGCATCCGAAACTTTAATTACCTTATATAATGCGTTTTTAATAACGGAGCAGGCAAGTCCGGCAGAAATATCGGCGACGGATGCGCCCTCTTTCTGCGCCTGTTTTACCTTGGAATTCATAAATACGGTACAGCGGGTACCAAGATCGATCGGGTGTTTTGCAAACAGCGCCTCATGCGCGAAATCCTGCACGCTGTAGTTCAGGGACTGCGCGAACGTCTCGATGAAGGAACCGCAGCCTGAGGAACATGCCTCGTTCAGCTGTACGCTGTCTACGGTGCCGTTTTTGATCTTGATGCACTTCATATCCTGGCCGCCGATGTCGAGAATACAGTCGACTTCCGGATCGAAGAATGCGGCAGCGTAATAATGGGAAATCGTCTCTACCTCACCCTCGTCCAGCATCAGTGCAGCTTTGATGAGCGCCTCGCCGTAACCGGTCGAACAGGACCAGGCGATCTGTGCGGAATCCGGCAGTTTGGAGTAGATCTCCTGGATCGCGCGGATCGATGTGCCGAGCGGATTTCCGTGGTTGTTGCTGTAGAAGGAATAGAGAAGAGCACCATCTTCGCCGACGAGAGCAGCTTTGGTCGTCGTGGAACCGGCATCAATACCGAGATAGCAGTTTCCTTCGTAGGTGGAAAGATCGGCGGTCACGACGTTGTTGACACTCTGGCGCGCCAGAAATTCGTCATACTCGGCCTGATCTTTAAACAGCGGCTCAAGACGGGCAACCTCAAAATCGATAGCAACTTTCTCTTCGAGCCGTTTTTTCAGTGCGAGAAGGGAAATTTCGGTTTTTCCGTCTGCATTCATCGCAGAACCGATGGCTGCAAACAGGTGGGAGTTGTCCGGTACGATTGTATGCTCGTCATCCAGTTTTAAGGTACGGACGAATGCTGTCTTTAATTCCGAGAGGAAGTGCAGCGGGCCGCCGAGAAAGGCAACGTGGCCGCGGATCGGTTTACCGCAGGCAAGACCAGAAATGGTCTGGTTGACAACTGCCTGGAAAATGGAAGCGGAAAGATCCTCTTTTGTTGCACCGTCGTTGATGAGCGGCTGGATATCGGTTTTTGCGAATACACCGCAGCGTGCTGCGATCGGATAAATCGCCTGGTAATGCTTCGCGTATTCGTTGAGTCCGGTTGCATCGGTCTGCAGAAGAGAAGCCATCTGGTCGATGAACGAACCGGTGCCGCCGGCGCAGATACCGTTCATACGCTGCTCCACATTGCCGCCTTCAAAATAGATGATCTTGGCATCCTCACCGCCGAGCTCGATGGCAACGTCGGTCTGCGGAGCGAGTGCTTTTAACGAAGTGGAAACCGCGATAACTTCCTGCGTGAACGGGATGCCGAGGTGGTTGGCAAGAGCAAGTCCGCCGGAACCAGTGATGACCGGCTGCAAGGTCAGTTCGCCCAGCTTTTCGTGTGCTTCCCCGAGCAGGTGGGCAAGGGTTTCCTGAATGTTTGCAAAATGGCGCTCGTAATCGGCAAAGAGAAGCTGGTTCTCTTCGTCGAGGATCGCAATTTTAACAGTGGTGGAACCGATGTCGATTCCGAGAGTATATTTTTTATCAGTCATGAATCAAACTCCTTTTATAATAAGAAACAATCTCAACACATTATACGACAAAAAATAAGGAAATACAATTGGAAAAAAGGCGATGTCTTATGAAAAAAGTATAAAGCCCTTGTGAAAAATGGAGAAACCAGGAGGGAAAAAGGCAGAAAAAAGAAAATTCAGGCATTGTCAAAAACGGGTTTTGCCTGTATACTAAAAATAGTATGCCCTGTATGAAAAACAGGCGGCAGGGATCATGAGAAAGGATGAAAAGCGTTATGTATAAAATTCTGAAAATGGAAGGAAGAGCGAAGCGCGCCCACATGGAAACCGTGCACGGCAATATCGAGACGCCGGTATTCATGAATGTCGGAACCGCGGCAGCGATCAAGGGAGCCGTTTCCACTGAGGATCTCCAGCAGATCGGCACGCAGGTAGAGCTCTCCAACACGTACCACCTCCACGTGCGTCCGGGCGATGAGGTTGTAAAGAAGATGGGCGGACTCCACAAGTTTATGGTCTGGGATAAACCGATCCTGACCGACTCCGGCGGATTCCAGGTATTCTCTCTTGCAGGCCTTCGGAAAATCAAGGAGGAGGGAGTTTATTTCCACTCCCACGTAGACGGAAGAAAGATCTTCATGGGACCGGAGGAGAGTATGCAGATTCAGTCCAACCTGGCATCCACGATTGCGATGGCCTTCGACGAGTGCCCATCGAGTGTGGCGGACCGCCGTTATGTGCAGAATTCCGTGGACCGTACGACAAGATGGCTGCAGCGATGCAAGGATAAAATGCAGGAACTGAACCAGAGAGAGGATACCATCAACAAGCACCAGCTGCTGTTTGGTATCAATCAGGGAGCAATCTATGAAGATATCCGTATCGATCATGCAAAACGGATTTCCGAGATGGGTCTTGACGGATATGCCGTCGGCGGTCTTGCGGTAGGAGAGACACACGAGGAGATGTATCATATTCTCGATGAAGTGGTTCCGTATCTGCCAAAAGAAAAACCGACATATCTGATGGGTGTCGGAACACCGGCCAATATTCTCGAGGGTGTAGAGCGCGGCGTTGATTTCTTCGACTGTGTATATCCGAGCCGGAACGGACGTCACGGTCACGTTTATACAAATCATGGAAAAATGAATTTGTTCAACCAGAAATACGAATTGGATCCGCGTCCGATCGAGGAAGGCTGCCAGTGCCCGGCGTGCCGTCACTACAGCAGAGCCTACATCCGTCATCTGCTGAAAGCAAAAGAGATGCTCGGCATGCGGCTCTGTGTTCTGCACAACCTGTATTTCTACAACAATATGATGACAGAAATCCGGACCGCGCTGGACGAGGGCAATTTTGCTTCCTACAAACGGGCAAAACTCGCAGGATTTGAGGAATACGACAAAAAGTAATCGGGAAAGTATGAAATCTTTGGAAAATATCCGAAAAAGACTTGCCCATCGGTTCCGGATTGTGTATTATGATAGGTGTGTCTAAAGAACGGGATGTACTCTCGAATAACAGGAGGAAAGAAAATGTTTTTAGCAACAACAACAGCAGCAAACAGCGGTGTGATGAGCACTGGTATGTTAATTATGTGGCTGGTCATCATGTTCGGTATGATGTATTTCTTAATGATCCGCCCGCAGAAGAAAGAGCAGAAAAAACTGCAGGCAATGCTGAATGACCTCGCAGTCGGCGATGCAGTCATCACAACAAGCGGTTTCTACGGCGTAGTCATCGATATCACAGACGACGATGTCATCGTAGAGTTCGGAAACAACAAAAACTGCCGTATCCCGATGCGCAAAACAGCCATCACAGAGGTTGAAAAACCGGAGACAGCAGTCGTTGAAGAGAAAACAGAAAAGAAAAAATAATTTCACACGGCGAAAAGCCAGGAAAAACGCAGGTATTCAAAAAGAACGAATGCCTGCGTTTTTTTCGCCCCCGAAACTTCTTCGGCGGAACACGGCGAAAACGGGGAAAAATGCCGCGTATTTTTCTTTTAAATGGCAAAAAAGCAAAAAGATTATTGCGTTTCGTCCGATGCAAAGAAATTTCGTGTTGAAATTACCGGAAAAATGGCGTATAATTTAGAAATGCTATAGACGCAGAGAAAATAGAACGGTTTTTCAGCCGGAAGAAAAGAGGGAGAAAGATATGGAATACCGTATTGGATTAATTCACGGTGACGGAATCGGACCGGAAATTGTAAAGGAAGCAAAAAAAGTTCTGGACGCTGTCTGCGAGAAATATGGACATAAGTTTGAATATACCAACCTTCTGCTGGGCGGAGCCTCCATTGATGTGCACGGCGTGCCGCTGACAGATGAAACCATAGAAGAAGCAAAGAAATGCGACGCTGTCCTGATGGGCTCCATCGGAGGAGATGCAAAAACATCCCCATGGTACAAATTAAGCCCGGACAAGCGCCCGGAGGCAGGACTCTTAAAAATCCGGAAATCGTTAGGTCTGTTTGCAAACCTGCGTCCGGCTTACCTGTATCAGGAATTGAAAGATGCCTGCCCGTTAAAAGAAGAGATCATCGGCGAGGGCTTCGACATGCTGATTATGCGTGAGCTGACCGGCGGCCTGTACTTTGGAGAGCGCAGCACTGTAGAAGAAAACGGCATCCGGAAAGCAACCGATACGCTGACCTACAGCGAGACCGAAATCCGCCGCATTGCAATCCGTGCATTCGACATCGCCATGAAGAGAAAGAAAAAAGTAACGAGTGTAGATAAAGCAAACGTTCTCGATTCCTCCCGTCTGTGGAGATCCGTGGTAGAGGATGTTGCAAAAGATTACCCGGAAGTTACCTTAGAGCATATGCTGGTCGACAACTGTGCGATGCAGATCGTCCACAATCCGTGCCAGTTTGACGTCGTTCTGACCGAGAACATGTTCGGAGATATTCTTTCCGATGAGGCAAGTATGGTAGCAGGCTCGATCGGAATGCTTTCTTCCGCCAGCCTGAACGAGACAAAATTTGGTCTGTACGAGCCAAGCCACGGCTCTGCACCGGACATCGCAGGAAAGAACATCGCAAACCCGATTGCAACGGTTCTGTCCGCAGCCATGATGCTCCGCTATTCCCTGGATCTCGATCAGGAGGCAGAGGCAGTCGAAAATGCTGTACAGAAAATTTTAAAAGACGGATACCGCACCGTAGACATTATGTCTGAGGGATGTACCCAGGTATCTACATCCGAAATGGGAGATCTGCTGGTAAAAGCACTGGCATAAAACTGTAAGATAAGAAAAGAGGAAAAAATCATGAGAAGTGATGCTGTAAAAAAAGGAATCGCACAGGCGCCACAGCGTTCTCTGATGCGTGCGCTGGGTCTGACCGAAGAAGAAATGAAAAAACCGCTCGTAGGAATTGTAAGCTCCTACAATGAGATCGTACCGGGTCATATGAACCTGGATAAAATTACAGAAGCTGTAAAAATGGGCGTTGCCATGGCAGGCGGAACACCGATCGTGTTCCCGGCCATTGCAGTCTGTGACGGTATTGCCATGGGCCACATCGGAATGAAATATTCCCTCGTTACCCGTGACCTGATCGCCGATTCCACCGAGTGTATGGCAATGGCTCACCAGTTTGATGCACTGGTATGTATCCCGAACTGTGATAAGAACGTACCTGGCCTTTTGATGGCAGCAGCAAGAGTCAATGTTCCGACCGTATTTGTCAGCGGCGGTCCGATGCTTGCCGGCCATGTAAAAGGTGAGAAGAGAAGTCTTTCCAGCATGTTCGAGGCGGTTGGATCCTACGCAGCCGGAACTATGACAGAGGAAGATGTTTATGATTTTGAGTGCAATGCATGCCCGACCTGCGGTTCCTGCTCCGGTATGTACACGGCAAACAGCATGAACTGTCTGACCGAGGTTCTCGGCATGGGCTTGAAAGGAAACGGAACGATTCCGGCCGTATATTCCGAGCGTCTGCGCCTGGCCAAGAGAGCCGGTATGCAGGTTATGGAGCTGTTAAAACAGAATATCCGTCCAAGAGACATTATGACAAAAGAAGCATTCTTAAATGCTCTGACCGTCGATATGGCACTTGGATGTTCCACCAACAGTATGCTGCATCTGCCGGCCATCGCGCATGAGGCAGGCGTAGAGCTGAATCCGGAGATGGCAAATGCCATCAGTGAGAAGACCCCGAACCTCTGCCATCTGGCTCCGGCAGGATACCACTACATCGAGGAGCTGAACGAGGCCGGCGGTGTTTATGCCGTTATGAACGAGCTGAATAAACTAGGACTTCTGCACACCGAGTGCATGACCGCAACCGGAAAGACCGTTGGCGAGAATATCAAAGGCTGTGTCAACAAAAACCCGGAGATCATCCGTCCGGTAGAAAATCCATACAGCAAGACCGGCGGTATTGCTGTCCTGAAAGGAAACCTGGCACCGGATACCGCAGTCGTCAAACGTTCTGCCGTTGTACCGGAGATGCAGGTTCACGAAGGACCGGCCAGAGTCTTCGACTGTGAGGAGGATGCCATCGAGGCAATCCGCGGCGGCAAGATTGTGGCAGGCGACGTTGTTGTCATCCGTTATGAGGGACCAAAGGGAGGTCCTGGTATGCGTGAGATGTTGAATCCGACCTCTGCGATTGCAGGTATGGGACTTGGCTCTTCCGTAGCTCTGATTACAGACGGCCGTTTCTCCGGCGCATCCCGCGGTGCATCCATCGGCCATGTCAGCCCTGAGGCAGCAGAAGGCGGTCCGATCGCGCTCGTTGAGGAAGGCGACCTGATCCGCATCAATATTCCGGAGCACAAGCTGGAGCTTGCCGTATCGGATGAAGAGCTGGCACGCAGAAAAGCTGCATGGACTCCGAGAGAGCCGAAAGTAACCACAGGCTATCTGAAACGCTACGCAAAGATGGTTTCCAGCGCAAATAAGGGAGCCATTCTGGAGTTCTAATAGAAAAAAATCATATCAGCCGTCCGAACGTGCATTTTCATCGGATGGCTGATTTCATACACAAAGCCAAAAGATAAGGAAGGAATCATACAGACATGGAATTAACTGGATCACAGATTGTTATTGAGTGCCTGAAGGAGCAGGGCGTGGACACCGTGTTCGGCTATCCGGGGGGAACGATTTTGAATATCTATGATGAGCTTTACCGTCATCCGGAAATCCACCACATCCTGACCTCCCACGAGCAGGGTGCTGCCCATGCGGCAGACGGGTATGCGCGTGCGACCGGAAAAACAGGCGTATGTATGGCAACAAGCGGCCCTGGCGCGACAAATCTTGTCACTGGAATTGCAACTGCCTACATGGATTCTACCCCGATGGTAGCCATCACCTGCAACGTAGGAAAGGCACTGCTTGGAAAAGACAGCTTTCAGGAGATTGACATTGCAGGCGTTGCGATGCCGATCACAAAATACAGCGTGATCGTAAAAGATATCACGGTTCTCGCAGACACGCTGCGCCGTGCGTTTTCGATTGCAAAGAGCGGAAGACCGGGCCCGGTTCTGGTGGATATCACGAAAGATGTCACGGCGGCAACGTATGAATATGAGCCAAAGACACCGGAAGCAATCGCACCGTCTACCGAAAAAATCACAGAAGAAGGACTGGATCACGTTGTATCTCTGATCCGGGAGTCGAAAAAACCGTATATTTTCGTGGGCGGCGGCAGCATCATCTCCGGTGCGGCCGAGGAAGTGCGTGAACTGGCACACCATATACAGGCGCCGGTCTGCGATACCCTGATGGGAAAAGGCGCTTTTCCGGGAACCGATAAGCTGTACACCGGTATGCTCGGTATGCACGGAACAAAAACATCGAACTATGGCGTGACGAAGTGCGACCTGCTGATCGTGCTCGGTGCAAGATTTTCCGATCGTGTCACCGGAAACGCCGCAAAATTTGCAAACAATGCAAAAATCGTTCAGATCGATGTAGATGCGGCAGAAATCAACAAGAATGTTGTTGTCGAGTCGAGCATCATCGGAGACGTCAAAGAAGTCTTAAAACGCCTGAATGCGAAGCTGGAGCCGATGCATCATGACGAGTGGATTGCCGAAATCGAGGCAATGAAAGAAAAATTCCCGTTAAAGCATGAAGAAGGCCTTACCGGACCGTTCGTGATCGAGGAGATCTATAAGGCAACCGACGGCCAGGCTGTCATCACGACCGATGTCGGACAGCATCAGATGTGGGCGGCGCAGTATTATCGGTATACGAGCCCGAGAACCCTTTTAACCTCCGGCGGTCTTGGAACCATGGGATTCGGTCTTGGAGCTGCCATGGGCGCCAAAATGGGACGCCCGGACAAAACCGTTATCAACATCGCAGGCGACGGCTGCTTCCGCATGAATATGAACGAACTGGCAACCCTTTCGAGACACAACATTCCGGTGATCGAAGTCGTTGTCAACAACCATGTACTCGGTATGGTACGCCAGTGGCAGACACTGTTCTATGGAAAACGGTATTCCAACACTGTTCTGCAGGATCAGGCGGACTTTGTCAAGGTTGCTGAGGCGCTCGGCGTAAAGGGCATCCGCGTGACGAAGAAAGAGGAGATGGGACCTGCCATCCGTGAGGCGATTGCGAGCGGAAAACCGGCACTGATCGACGTATGGATCGACTGCGATGAAAAAGTATTCCCGATGGTTCCGGCCGGAGCACCGATTGAGGATGTCTTCGATGCAGAGGATCTGGCAAAAAAGGAACAAGAAAAGGATTGACATATTTCTAACAAAGAGGTATCATAGTTTCAACGTGGTAAAGTAATACCGTATTACCATATGAATTGCAGACTTGTAAGAAAAACTGCAATACAGGTACAAACGATTACAAGGAAAACCACCGGCATAGGAACGGTGGTTTTCCAGTAATATAAAGTAGCAAGAGAAACAGGAGGATGAAAAATGAGCAGAGTTTATAATTTTTCCGCAGGACCGGCAGTTCTGCCAGAGGAAGTGTTGAAAGAAGCCCAGGAGGAAATGCTGGATTACCGCGGATGCGGCATGTCCGTCATGGAGATGAGCCACCGTTCCAAAGTATTCCA
Source organism: Blautia sp. TM10-2 (assembly GCF_003480845.1). Taxonomy (NCBI): domain Bacteria; kingdom Bacillati; phylum Bacillota; class Clostridia; order Lachnospirales; family Lachnospiraceae; genus Blautia; species Blautia sp. TM10-2. Next base: position 224,296 of record NZ_QUJZ01000004.1, read on the forward strand.
GAATATCATCGATGAGGCAGAAGCAGACCTTCGTGACCTGATGGGAATTCCGTCAAATTACAAAGTTCTGTTTCTTCAGGGCGGTGCCTCCCTGCAGTTTTCCATGATTCCGATGAACCTGATGAAAAACGGTGTCGCTGATTACATCGTAACGGGACAGTGGGCAAAGAAAGCATATGCAGAGGCGCAGAAATACGGAAAGGCAAACAAAATTGCCTCCTCTGAGGATAAAACATTTTCCTACATCCCGGACTGCAGCGATCTTCCGATCAGCCCGGATGCCGATTATGTTTATATCTGTGAAAACAACACCATTTACGGAACCAAATACAAAAAACTGCCGAATACCAAGGGCAAAACCCTGGTGGCAGATGTCTCCTCCTGTTTCCTCTCCGAACCTGTTAATGTCTCCGATTACGGCATCATCTACGGCGGTGTCCAGAAAAACATCGGACCTGCCGGAATGGTCATCTCCATTGTCCGTGACGATCTGATTACCGACGATGTCCTGCCGGGAACACCGACCATGATGAAATTTAAAACGCATGCAGATGCCGGCTCTCTGTATAACACGCCGAACTGCTACTGCATCTACATGTGCGGCAAAGTGTTCAAATGGCTGAAGAAAATGGGCGGACTGGAAGTCATGAAACAGCGCAACGAAGAAAAAGCAAAACTGCTGTATGATTTCCTGGATCAGAGCAAGCTCTTCAAAGGAACCGTTGTACCGGAAGACCGTTCTCTGATGAACGTTCCGTTTATCACCGGAAATGCAGATCTGGATGCCAAATTCGTCAAAGAGTCCAAAGAAGCCGGACTTGAGAACCTGAAAGGTCACCGTACCGTCGGCGGTATGCGTGCAAGCATCTACAATGCAATGTCGAAAGAAGGCGTAGAAGCACTCGTAGCCTTCATGAAAAAGTTCGAGGAGGAAAATCTCTAATGTTTCAGTATCATTGCTTAAATCCGATTGCAGGCGTAGGCCTTGCAAATTTTAATGAAAACTATCAGCAGAGTGAAAGCCTGGAGGGAGCCGATGCGGTTCTCGTCAGAAGTGCAGCCATGCACGGTATGGAGCTGCCGAAAAGTATTCTTGCCGTAGCAAGAGCAGGAGCCGGTGTCAATAACATTCCGCTTGCCGACTGCGCAGAGCAGGGTATCGTTGTATTCAACACACCGGGAGCCAATGCAAATGGCGTCAAAGAGCTGGTGCTTGCCGGCATGCTGCTTGCATCCCGCGATATCGCAGGCGGTATTGAGTGGGTGAAGAGCGACAAAGAAGACGGCGACATTGCAAAGACAGCAGAAAAACAGAAAAAGAAATTTGCCGGCTGTGAGATCAGCGGAAAGAAGCTCGGTATCATCGGACTTGGCGCGATCGGTCAGCTTGTAGCAAATGCAGCAACCCATCTTGGCATGGAAGTATACGGATACGATCCGTACATTTCTGTCGATGCGGCATGGAATCTGTCCCGTGACATTCATCATATCCAGAACGTGGAAGATATCTACCGTACCTGCGATTATATCACCATCCATGTTCCGCTGATGGACAGCACAAAAGGTATGATTAACAAGGCAGCGATCGATGAGATGAAAGACGGCGTGGTTCTTCTGAACTATGCAAGAGACCTCCTGGTTGATGAGGATGCTGTTCTGGAAGCATTAAAGGCCGGAAAAATGAAAAAATATGTGACTGACTTTGCGAACCCGAAGGTAGTCGGCGCAGAGGGAACCATCGTTACTCCGCATCTTGGAGCATCGACCAAAGAATCCGAAGATAACTGTGCTGTCATGGCAGTTAAAGAAATCCGTGATTTTCTGGAGAACGGAAACATCAAAAACTCCGTCAACTTCCCGAACTGTGATATGGGTGTATGCACAGGAGCAGGCCGTGTGACCATCTGCCATAAGAATATTCCTGGTATGCTGGGTGCATTTACCACCGTTATGGGTAACGCCGGTGTCAACATTAGCGACATGACAAACAAAGGTAAAGGCGATTACGCTTACACCATGATGGATCTGGAAAGCGAAGCAACAGAAGAGATCGTAAAAGCGCTGGAAGCAGTAGACGGCGTGTTAAGGGTTCGTATTATTAAATAAAGAAACAGCCATCCGAAAGAAACAAAAAAGGCGGTATCCGGAAAATGGATGCCGTCTTTTTTTCGATGCCCTGCATCCGAAGGAAGCCGCAAGCAGCAGGTGAAAAAGCATAAAAAAGAGAACTGCCGCATCAGAGCAGTTCTCTTTGGAAGAAGTTTAATAGAAAGTGCAGCCGCGTTTTCACAGGTAATATACTGGTCGGTTGTTGCTTTCAGCACATGAAATTCCCTGTTTCCTTCGTAGGAAATGAAGAAGAAAATCAGAGTTCCTCTTTCGTGCAGATCAGATCCGTTTCCAGACGGCTCCGCCGCGTACATCAGCAACTTCAATGCCCTGGGATTTCAGGTCATCGCGGATTTTATCTGCTTCTGCAAAGTTTTTGGCTTTTTTTGCCTCATATCGTTTCAGAACAAGAGCATCAATTTCCGGATCTCCTTCGCCGGTAATCTGATAGCCGGACGCGGTGGAAGCAGAAGTTGTCTTTGCAGCCTCTTTTCTCTTCGCATCTGCATGAGCGAGAAGGGAAAGACCGAGTACCTGATCGAAACTGTCGAGAAGCGCCAGCTTTGCAGCATCATGCATGTCTGCTTTTAACACATCGTACAGCGTTGTGATGGCAAGCGAGGTGTTGAGGTCGGCATCGAGCGCTTTCTGGAATTTCTCTTTTAAAGCAGTCATAGAAGCTTCCTCGGCCGGTCCGTCTTTCGGGTCTAAAGCGGCGATGCGGGCGATCAGCTTGTCGTAGGCAATTTTGGCGTTGTCCAGGTTTTCCCAGGTGAAGACAAGCGCCTTACGGTAATGGGACTGGAGGCAGAAGAAACGGTAGACGAGAGGATCATAACCTTTTTCCTCAAGAAGAGAAACGGTTAAAAACTCACCTTTCGATTTCGACATCTTTCCAGTCGATGTATTCAGGTGATGCACATGGAACCACTGCGGGCACCAGGCGTGGCCGAGGTAGCTTTCGGACTGTGCGATCTCGTTCGTGTGGTGCGGGAATGCATTGTCTACGCCGCCGCAGTGCAGGTCAAGGTATTCGCCATTGTATTTCATGGAGATACCGGAGCACTCGATGTGCCATCCCGGATAACCGACGCCCCACGGGGAATCCCATTTCAAGGCCTGGTTCTCAAATTTGGATTTCGTAAACCAGAGAACGAAATCATTTTTGTTGCGTTTGTTTGTATCTTCCTCTACGCCCTCACGCACACCGACCGCGAGGTCATCCTCGTCGTGATCGTTGAACACATAGTAGTGGTCGAGACGGCTGGTGTCAAAGTAAACATTTCCGCCGGCAAAGTAAGCGTAGCCGGTGTCCATCAGTTTTTCAATGATTTTGATATATTCGTCAATGCATCCCGTTGCAGGCTGTACGACATCCGGGCGCTTGATGTTCAGCTTTTTGCAATCCGCAAAGAATGCATCGGTGTAATACTGTGCGATTTCCATGACTGTTTTGTGCTCGCGCTTTGCACCTTTGACCATCTTGTCCTCGCCGGTGTCCGCATCGGAGCTTAAATGGCCGACATCGGTGATGTTCATGACACGGTTGACGTCGTAGCCTTCATAGCGGAGTGCCTTTTCCAGGACATCCTCCATAATATAACTGCGCAGGTTTCCGATGTGCGCAAAATGATAAACGGTAGGTCCGCAGGTGTACATTTCTACACGGCCCGGTGTGTGTGTCAGGAATTCAGCTTTTTTATGGGTTGCAGAATTATAAAGATACATAAAAGAAGTCTCCTTTTTTCTTTTCGTGCGGATACGGATGCAGAAGTGATGATACACAAGAAAGCAAAAAAGCGTCTGCTGTATCCGACAAGGATATCAGAGACGCCGCGTGCGGTGCCTGTTTTCCGTGTACTGCACTGGTTCCTTATTAAAATTAATATTAGCAGGATTTTTTTTTGATGTCAATAGTCCGGAGACTGTCGAAGACAAAAAGTAAGAAAGTGTTACTGTTCACACGCTACTATCCCGCGAGGCGTTTTGGCATGAATATGTCAAAATCCCGAGACATACAGCGCGAATTTATGCGGTTAGCATAAATTCTGTGCATCGCGAAGCGTGTTACTGAGAACGGAGTGAACAGTAACAAGAAAGTGATTTCGGTGTGAGCGGTCTTCATGGAAGGCTTTGCTTTGTAAAAGAAGGAAACGAAAGTAAAAAACGAAAGTAAAAAACGAAAGTAAAAAACAGTATGACGCTCTTAAATAAGAAGAAATGTGATTTTCAGAAGTCTGTTTTTGCGTCCGGCAGGATTCTTTCCCGGAGCAAAATCTGAAACAAATACAAAAAGACAGTGCTGCAGAACGCAAATGGAAAGAAACAATTATTTGTGTAATCTTTTTTTATTATAAAACCGAAGAATACAGGAAAATAGAAAAACAGCATCAGAACAATACCCAAAAAGAGGAAAATAGAGGATTTTGATGACTTTAAATGCAGTTTATACACTTTTCTCCTGCATCGGATATTGACAAACAGAGAGAGTTCTGGTTATAATGAACCCAGTTGTTTTTGGACAAACGGACAAATGTACGGGCATGAGGGATGAAGAAAACAAATCTTGTTGGACGCATCTCCTTTTTGTACTATTCGTTTTGATGTGGTAAAGTGCCAAAATGAAAAACGGTGGAATGGCGAAGCCGTTCCGGTAAATGTCCGGATGATGCAAAAACAACGCGAATCCATGAAAGGAGTTAGGAAGAAATTATGAAAAGAAAAATTGTAAGCGCATTACTTGTTATGAGTATGACTGCAAGCCTGGTTGCCTGTGGAAATTCCGGCAGCGGAAGTTCTGATCCGGCGGATGAGAGTGTAAGCGTAAGCAGCAGCGCATCTTCCGAAAGCAATGCAAGCGCATCTGCAAGCAGTGAGAGCGAAGCCGAGGCAGAGGAGTCCGAAATGCCGGAAGGATACGATGAGACCAGCACAGAGCTCTATAACGAGGCACTGGGCGATTTCAACGATGCACTTGCTACTGCAAAGGAAGCAGAAACGGTGGATGAGAGATATGCCCTGATGGCAGTTGCCGAGGGAAAACTGATGGAGTCCGCCATGATGTACCCGCTCACCTCAAGAGGTGGTACGTACGCGATGTACAGAATGGCTCCGCGCACCAAGGACTATACCCTTTGGGGAAGCGATAAAGACCGTTATCATCAGTATGTTGTAACAACTGACTTTATCAAGGCAGAAGATTACAACGAGATGAGAGCAAAATGGGATGAGCTTAAAGGAACAGGAACCTATGAGAGCTGGGTAAAAGAATATCTGGCAGGAAAAGGTTACACCTTAAAAGACAGCTTCTCCATGCCGTATGCGAGCGATCCGGTAACATGGGACGGACTTGCAACTTCCCGTGCGGCAGATACCGATGCGATCATCAATACCTATGACGGACTGATGGAGTACGATGTAGAGGGAACTCTGCAGCCGGCACTGGCAGAATCCTATGAAGTATCTGATGACGGACTGACCTATACCTTCCACCTTCGTAAAGATGTAAAATGGACCGATTCCCAGGGACGTGAAGTGGATACTGTAAAAGCAGATGACTTCGTGGCCGGAATGCAGCATATGTGTGATGCACAGGGCGGTCTGGAATACCTGGTACAGGGCGTGATCAAAAACGTATCCCAGTACATCAGCCGTGAAGTTACCGATTTCGACGAGGTTGGTGTAAAAGCTGTTGATGACTATACCGTAGAGTACACACTGGAAGAGCCATGCAGCTACTTCATGACCATGCTTGGCTACACCATCTTCATGCCGATGAGCAGAAGCTACTATCAGTCCCAGGGCGGTAAATTTGGTGCTGAGTACGATTCCTCCGCAGCAGATTATCAGTACGGAAAAGATTCCAACTCGATCGCATACTGCGGACCGTACCTGGTAACCAACGCTACAGCGAAAAATACCATCGTATTTAAACTGAGCGATTCTTACTGGAACAAAGACAACGTAAACATTAAAACCCTGACCTGGCTGTTCAATGACCAGTCTGATGTTACCAAAATGTACACAGATGCAAAAGCAGGTACCGTTGACTATGTAAACCTGAACACCTCCACTATGGAGACAGCAAAATCCGAAGGTCTGTACGACCAGTACGCAGTAGTTTCAGATACCGATGCTACTTCTTTCATGGCATTCTACAATATCAACCGTACTGCGACTGCAAATGCCAACGACGGAACAACAGCAAAGAGTACAAAGTCTGACGAAGAAATCCAGAGAACGAACAAAGCACTGCAGAACGTTCACTTCAGAAGAGCGATCAGCTTTGCAGCAGATCGTGGCGCTTACAATGCACAGCAGGTTGGCGAGGATCTGAAGTATACTTCCCTTAGAAATACCTTTACCCCGGGATATTTCGTAAGCCTGTCAAAAGACACTACCATTCAGATCAACGGAACCGACACAACCTTCCCGGCAGGCACCTACTATGGTGAAATCGTACAGAAACAGATCGACGCCGACGGCGTGAAGATCAAAGTATGGGATGCCGAAAACAAGACCAGCGATGGCTTTGATGGATGGTACAATCCGGAAAACGCAGTAGAAGAACTGAATACCGCAATCGAGGAGCTCGCAGAAGAGGGCATCACCATCGATGAGAGCAACCCGATCCAGATGGAATATCCATATCCGTCTGCAGTAGAAGTTTACACCAACAAAGCAAACTCCTACAAGAAATCAGTAGAGGCTGCCCTTGGCGGAAAAGTTGTGATCAATCTGGTTGATGCCGTAGACCTGGATGGATGGTACTATGCAGGATACTATGCAAACTATGGTTATGAAGCAAACTACGACGTATACGATGTCTCCGGATGGGGTCCGGACTTTGGTGATCCGTGCTCTTACCTGGATACCATGCTTCCGGACTACGAAGGATACATGACCAAATGTTTCGGTATCTTCTAATTTTGGAAAAGGTAAAATTGGAAAGATCAGAACAGTTGAAAGCCAATGAATAAACCGGCAGGGGGATGGGAACAAAAAAAGCCATTCCCCTGTCATATTGTGTTAAGGAATGAGAGAATATGACAAAATATCTTTTTAAGCGTTTGTTGCATGGCCTTGTTTCCGTAGTAATCGTTGTTGGATGCGTTATGACTATGATTTATTCTCTGATGGACCGAAATCTGATTTTCGCACAGGACGCCACCTATTCCCATCAGAGCAATAACCAGAAAAAGGTGTACAAATATCAGAAGTGGGAGACATACGGATATCTTGATTATGTAACCTATGCAGATTATTTGAACGCTCTCAAAGCAAAAGGCGAAATTGACGAGGATACGAGATCCAAAGCAGTAGCATTCGGAAGAACGAAAGACCAGGATTCAGAACTGGTATCTGAATATGTAAAAAAATTTACAGCTTATTATAAAGCAAAAGGTTACACCGTAAGAAGATACGATGCGATCATGATGGGTAAGAAAAAATATGCCAACGGCGGACAGCAGCAGCTGTTTGCATACAGGGATATTCCGCTTGCAACGCGTCTCGGAAAATATTTTTCCGGTTTGATTGACATCGACAGCATTCACGATGCTGCAAAGGTAGAAGGTAAGAGGGGGATTACATTTACCTTACACGATCCGGTATATGGGGGAAAGAAATTTTCACCGGCCATCATGGGAAATGGCACAACACACAAGTACTTGATGTACTTTGACTCAAAATTCCCATACTTCCATCAGAATATAATCACCATAAATTTAGGAAAGTCCTATTCCGTAAATGAGGGTGTGGATGTAGCACTGACCATGACCCGCGCGCAGGGATCCTACGTAAAATCGGAGATTACCTACCCAAGCGGTCTGGTGGAATACAGTGCAGACGATCTGCACAGCGCAACGTATATGAGCGAATCTCAGGATGCAAGCGCTGTTCATTCCGATCGGTTCACAGATGACTATACCAACGTGGATACAATTAAGAGTGGTAAATCAAAAATCGGCTATTCCTTTGTAATCGGTATCATTGCCGTAATTCTTTCCTATCTCATCGCGGTGCCGCTTGGCATTCTGATGGCGAGAAAGAAAGACAAACTGGTTGACCAGCTTGGAACCATCTATATTGTATTCATTATAGCAGTACCTTCACTGGCCTATATTTTCCTGTTTAAGGCAATCGGAGGAAAAATGGGTCTGCCAACCACCTTTGACATGGATTCGAAGAGCAAGCTGATGTATATTCTGCCGATCGTTTCTCTGGCACTGCCGCAGGTGGCAAACCTGATGAAATGGCTGCGTCGATACATGATCGACCAGATGAACTCCGATTACGTAAAATTCGCAAGATCCGGTGGTCTGACAGAGGGAGAAATCTTTACGAAACACATTTTGAAGAACGCAGCGATTCCGATCGTGCAGGGTGTTCCGGCGAGCGTACTGTTCGCACTGACCGGAGCCATCATCACCGAGCGTGTGTACGTAGTACCTGGTGCCGGTAATCTGCTGACCGAAGCAATCAGCAAATATGATAATGGTGTTATCGTAGGTGTTACACTGTTCTACGCAGTGCTCTCCGTGATTTCCATCATCCTGGGCGACGTTTTGATGTCCATGGTGGATCCTCGAATCTCATTCTCAACGAAAGACAGGTAGGGACTTATGAATTATGATTTAGATAAATTCGGTCTGTCTGAGGAAGAACTGTTTTCTCCTGTAGATAACAGCTCCCTGGAGTCTGAGAAAATTACGGCTCCGAGATATTCCTACTGGCATTCCGTGTTCCGCGTATTTTTTAAGAAAAAAATCAATATTGCCGTACTTTGCCTCCTGGGTGTGATTCTGCTGATGACGTATGTGTATCCGCTCTTTGTGGAGTACGACCGTTTCGCCAATCTGATGAACGGCGCGACAAAACATCTGTCTCCAAGCAAAGCATTGCAGCAGCTTGGATTCAATATTCACTGGATTTTAGGATCCGGTGCTTCCGGACAGTCGACATTTGACGCTGTCTGGTTTGGTTCCAGAATTTCAGTTTCCCTGGCGTTTATCTGTGCGCTCATCAACCTTTCGATTGGTGTGATTGTCGGATCTGTCTGGGGATTTTCGAAGAAGGTTGACGTTTTCATGATGGAGGTTTACAACATCGTCGGAAATATTCCGTATGTACTTCTGATCTCCGTCCTGGTGCTTATTTTTTCTCCGAGCTTCTGGACCATGGTATTTGCACTGACCGTTACCGGATGGCTTGCCATCGCGTACTTTATCCGTACGCAGGTCGTTATTATCCGGGACAGAGAGTATAATCTGGCATCGAAATGTCTTGGAACTTCGATTTTCCGCATTGCGATGAAGAATATTCTCCCGTTTATGACATCTGTCATTGTTACTCTGGCGGCAACTGAGATTCCGTCCTACATCTCTTACGAGGTGTTCCTGGCTTACATCGGTATGGGACTTTCTGACATGTCTCTGGGAAGACTGATTTATGAGGCTGAGGGTGCCATGCTGACACCGGGATGGGGATTCGAGTTCTGGAGCCCGGTTGTTGTCGCTTCAATCATCACCGTAGTATTATATGTAGTTGGACAGAACCTTGGAGATGCGTCCGACCCGAGAACACATATGTAGGAAGGAAAGCCGCATGGAAGATAAAAAAGTATTATTATCGATTAAGGACTTACAGGTAAAATTCCGTGTCCGCGGCCGTATCCTGACGGCAATCCGGGGCGTAACGCTGGATATTTACGAGAATGAGTCCATTGCTATCGTAGGAGAGTCCGGCGCCGGTAAATCCGTATTCACAAAAGCGTTTGCGGGAATGCTGGACAGCAACGGCTTCATCGACCAGGGAGATATCATTTTTAACGATGCCGAGCTGAGCGATACCGTTGTGCCGCTGAACTCTTATGCGAAAAAGACCATCGCATCCACCTTGGAAAAGCTGAATGACTATTCCAAACTGGAATATGGTTCAGAAGTATTTTTGAAAATGAAGGCTCTGGAGCAGGAAAAAGAAGAAAAAATGACACTGAGCGAGGAAGAGCGTGAGAAAGCAGATGCTGAAATCAGGGAACTCGTAGTAAAGAGAACCGAACTTTTCAACTACAAGCAGACACTCGATACTTCCAAAGAAAAAGCGAAGGTTAAAGAGACATCTGCCGAGATTTCCAGACTGGATGGAGAAATTAAGGCTCTACAGAAAGCAAAAGAGGAAAAAATCAAGGCTCACAAACAGGCTGCCATGAACGATACGGCCTACAATCAGGCATATGATGCAAAAATGGCAGAGTACAAAAAAGAGTACGCCGGCCTGACAGCAAAAGAAATTACGGACGAGGCGAGAAAGAGAAACGAGATTCTTGCCAAAGAGATCTATCTTTCTGTCGGACGTTATAAACTGCGTAAAAAGGTTCGCATGATCAAGAAGCTGCACGAGGCATTCAAAGCTGCGATGGAACGCGGTGTGGATCTGAATGACGAGCAGAAACGGAACAGCGTTTTCGACCAGGCAACTTTCCGTGTACGCTATCTGGATGAAACGCCGGAGCAGCTTCATGGAACCTGTATCATCAACCTGGCAAAAATCCAGGATCCGAATGACTGGGGTCAGATCCGCGGTAAGAAAATTGCAACTGTATTCCAGGATCCGATGACTTCCCTGAACCCGATTATCACAATCGGAAAACAGATTACTTCTGTTATCATGAAGCATCAGAATGTCAGCGAGGTGGAGGCGAGAGCACAGGCGCTTGAGCTGATGGAAAAGGTTGGGATTCCGAACGCAGAGCAGCGTTTCGATGATTATCCGTTCCAGTATTCCGGCGGTATGAGACAGCGTATCGTTATTGCGATTGCACTTTCCTGCCGTCCGAAGATTCTGATCTGCGATGAGCCGACAACTGCGCTGGACGTTACGATTCAGGCACAGATCCTGAAGCTGATCAAGGATCTTCAGAAAGAGTACAACTACACCATCGTGTTTATTACCCACGACCTTGGTGTCGTAGCGAATATCGCAGACCGTGTTGCCGTTCTGTACGCAGGACAGATCATCGAGTTTGCAAACGTAGAAGAGCTGTTCTACGATCCGCGCCATCCGTACACCTGGGCACTGCTTTCTTCCCTGCCGCAGCTTGCGGAGCGGAATACAAAGCTGTTTTCCATTACCGGTACGCCGCCGTCTCTGTACAATAAGATTATCGGAGATCCGTTTGCACCGCGTAACCAGTACTGTCTGAAGATTGATACTCTGGAGGAGCCGCCGATGTTCAAGGTAACGGATACCCACTATGCCAAGACATGGCTGCTGGATCCGAGAGCGCCGAAGACGGAGAAGCCGGAAGCTATTCAGAATATTCACGAAAAACTGTTAAAAGCATATAACTTATAGGAGAGTTTGAAAGTGTCTACAAAGCAGGAAAGCAAGACCACTGTTTCGCATCTGCCGGAGCATGGTCCGATTGACGAAAATGGAAGAGAAATCTTACTGCAGGTAAAAAATGTAGATATCACTTTCGGCAAGGGCGATGACGCAGTCAAAGCGGTAAAAAATGCTTCTTTTGACATCTACAAGGGAGAGACCTTCTCCCTCGTAGGCGAGTCCGGTTCCGGAAAGACAACGATCGGCCGTGCGGTCATTCGTGTCAACCCGTGTTCCGCAGGAGAGATCCTGTACAAGGGTGTTAAAATTTCCGGCAAGATTCCGCATTCCCTGGACCGGGAGGTTATCCGAAACATTCAGATGGTATTCCAGGATCCTGCCGCATCGTTAAATGAGCGTGCGACGGTCGATTATATCGTATCCGAGGGTCTTTACAACTTCCATCTGTACGAGAACGAGGCAGACCGTGTGAAGAAGGTAGAGAATATGATCAACGAGGTTGGTCTTCTGCCGGAGCATCTGACCCGTTATCCACATGAGTTTTCCGGCGGACAGCGCCAGCGTATCGGTCTGGCCCGTGCCATGGTTATGGAGCCGGAGCTGGTTGTAGCCGATGAGCCGATCTCCGCACTGGACGTATCGATCCGTGCCCAGGTCCTCAATCTGCTGAAGAAATTCCAGAGAGAAAAACAGGTTACCTATCTGTTTATTGCTCATGACCTTTCCATCGTACGGTTCATTTCCGACCGTATCGGTGTTATCTACAAAGGAAACATCGTAGAGGTTGCGGACGCAGAGGAGCTGTTCAACTTCCCACTGCACCCGTACACGCATTCCCTGATCTCTGCCATTCCGATTCCGGATCCGCAGCTCGAGAAGAATAAGGTGCTGTACACCTACGACCCGTCCATTCACGATTATTCTGTGGACAAACCGGAGTTCGTGGATATCGGACACAACCACTTTGTATATGGAAATAAAAAAGAGATCGAAGAGTACAAGGCACTCCGTGAAAAGGGAGAGCCGTTGCAGCCGATCACCATCCGAAAGCCTGGCGAGGAAGTAAAAGAGGAGAACCACGAGGTTCATCTTTCCAAGGCAGAAGACGAATTCCTGAAAACTCCGGTTCACGATACCGGAAGCGTCTGGTACAAAGTGCTGTCATTCTTCTTCCCGATCATCGGTATCATCGCAGCGATGGTATACAAAAAGAAACAGTACTATCACAACTACAAAGCATGCAAGCAGGGCGCGCTGTACGGATTTGCTGTACTTGCCGTGATTCTCCTGATCTTTATCATTGCATTGATTTTAGTTGCCCTATAGTGGACAGGAAAGAAAAAGTGGCCCGGAACCAGGAAAAAGGTTCCGGTGCCGCTTTTTTTGATTTACGCTAGCAACGAGCCAAAGTCCGTGCTTGCACGAGACCTTGGCGACTGCCGCGATAACTTGAGAAACTCGCGGAGCGTGTTTCTCATAGTTTACAGGAAACTTCGTTGAAATTTTCTGTAAATTAAAAAAGTTGTGGCTTCCGGAACGAAGTGCGAGATGAATTCCGTTCCGATTTTACTTGACGGGCGATGTGTTTTTTGGGACAATAAATCACAGCGGAAAAGGAAAATTAGAATGAAAGAGGAGCAAAAAAATGGGAAGAACAGTAAAAGATCCGAACAGACGGCTGCCAAAGCCGGTACAGAAGGTCTGGCTTTCCGAAAAAAATGTCGGACGGCGCATCCTGCTTGTAGTACTGCTTCTGGCGATTGGATCCGGTTTTCTGGTGTATGGTTTTATGAACTTTCTGCATGGAGATTCCGGCTGGCGTGAGATCAGTGTAAAGGCAGGCGCGGATTTGAACTGCGGTGAGGATTTTACCTTGAAATATAACGTTGGCGCAAGCGGGGTTTCTGCAGGCGGGGAGGCAAAGGCGCTTTCGCTGCTTTACACAGATGCGGCAGTGAAAGGCTACCGGCTTTTCAATATAGATGAGAGCTTTGAGGATGTGACAAACCTGTATGATATCAACCAGCATCCAAATGAAGTGCTGACGGTAGATCCGGTTTTATACGATGCACTGAAAAAAGTATCCGATGCCAATTGCCGGGAAATTTATCTGGGACCGCTGTATGCGTCCCTGGAAAATCTCTGCGCCAGCAATGATGATGCGGCTGCAGCGCAGTTTGATCCGAACCGGAACGATGCGGCAGCAGAAGAAACGGCAGCAGTTGCTGCCTTTACACAGAACCCGGATGATATTTCACTGGAGCTGTCAGGGGAAAACCAGGTCTGTCTGCATGTGTCAGACGCGTATCAGGCGTATGCCGCAGAGATGGGCTATACCGCATATCTCGACTTTTTCTGGATGAAAAATGCTTTTTTGATTGATTATCTGGCGGATACGATTCGTGGCGAGGGCTATCAGCTCGGCATTATTTCCAGTAAGGACGGTTTCGTGCGCTGTCTCGATGAGACGGGAGAAAAAGAGTACCGGTATCCGCTGTATCATCTTTCCGGGAACGAAATCCAGTCATACGGAACAATGACGTATGAAGGACCGAAAAGCATCGTGTTTTTCCACGCTTACCAGGCGGGCAGCCCGGATGCGTACCGCTATTACCAGTATCAGGACGGAACGATGCGCACGCCGTATCTTAGCGCGGCAGACGGAAAAGACCACACAGCAGCCTCCGAACTGATCGTCTATTCCGGTGAATATGGCTGTGCCAATACGCTGCTTGCAGCATTTTCTGATTATCAGGCCGAATCGCTTTCCAGGGAGTCCCTGGAAACACTGACTTCACAGAACATTTACAGTATCTGGTTTGAGAACGATGAGATGCAGACGACAGATGAAGATCTTGCCGTAATCGTAGGAAATGAATAAAAAACAAACCAGATTTGCATTGTACAATCGCAGTTAGGATGGTAGAATAAAAACAGAATTTGAAAAATCATTTCCACAATCTGCAAGCCCCACTTCGCGATCTGTTTTGACCTTATCCGGTTGCTGCAGACCGTTTGGGCTGAAAATGGGACTCGCAGCTCACGAAAAGCTTTTTTCAAACACGCTCTGGCATGAATGAGTGCTTTTTTATGCGATTTTGTATGGGGGAAGCAGCAGCGAGAGCACGTAAAATAAAAAAGGAGGGGTTATAATTTTGAAAATGGAAGAAAAATTATACGATTATATGGATTGGGCGGAAATAGAAGCCGTGGTCTATTCTGAGGAAAATCATCCAAGAGACATCTTGGGACCGCGCGTAACGGAGGATGGTATTTTGATTCAGGCGTTTTTCCCGGGTGCAACCCGTGCAGCCGTACATACGATCCGCGACGGAAAACAGACCGAGATGGTTTGCGAGGATGAGGCGGGATTTTTCGCTGTGCTGCTTCCGGGAAAGAAAATTCCGTCCTATACGCTGATCTACTGGGACGGCGACGGAAACCAGATGGAGCATTACGATCCATATGCCTATCCGATGCAGTTCACCGAGCAGGAACAGAAACAGTTTGAAAACGGCATCTGTTATTCCATCTATGAGAAGATGGGTGCACACCCGGTAAAGATCGATGGTATCAGTGGTGTTTACTTCGCTGTCTGGGCACCGAATGCGATCCGTGTCAGCGTTGTCGGGGATTTCAATAACTGGGACGGAAGAGCATATCAGATGAATCTTCTGGAGTCCGGGATCTATGAACTCTTTATCCCCGGTGTTCGCGCGGGCGACATCTATAAATATGAAATTAAGGCAAAGGGCGGTCTGACGTATCTGAAATCGGATCCATACGCGAATGCAGCACAGCTGCGTCCGAACAATGCGAGTGTTGTGGTTGATCTTGGAAAATATGCCTGGCAGGATGAGAACTGGATGAAGAAGCGTGGTGTCACACAGGGCGACAAAGCGCCGATTTCTGTTTATGA
Organism: Blautia sp. TM10-2; assembly: GCF_003480845.1. NCBI lineage: Bacteria > Bacillati > Bacillota > Clostridia > Lachnospirales > Lachnospiraceae > Blautia > Blautia sp. TM10-2. Next base: position 239,669 of record NZ_QUJZ01000004.1, read on the forward strand.
AGTGCATCTTGGCTCCTGGAAAAAACCGGACGATGGCCGTGAATTTTATAACTACCGTGAGATCGCTCCGATGCTGGCTTCTTATGTGAAAGAGCTCGGCTACACCCATGTTGAGCTGATGCCGGTGATGGAGCATCCACTCGATGAATCCTGGGGTTATCAGGTAACGGGCTATTACGCACCGACAGCACGATACGGAACGCCGGATGACTTCCGCTATTTTATGGATACGATGCACCAGAACGACATTGGTGTTATTCTCGACTGGGTACCGGCACACTTCCCGCGCGATACCTTCGGACTTTCTGCGTTTGACGGAACGTGTCTGTACGAGCATTTTGACCCGAGACAGGGATCCCATCCACACTGGGGCACGCTGATTTACAATTACGGCAGACCGGAAGTAAAGAACTTCCTGATCGCCAATGCGCTTTTCTGGGCAAAAGAGTACCATGCCGACGGAATCCGTATGGATGCGGTTGCATCGATGCTGTATCTTGATTATGGCAAGCAGGACGGGGAGTGGGTCGCAAATATCTACGGCGGAAATGAGAACCTTGAGGCAATCGAATTTTTAAAACATCTGAACTCCATCTTCAAAAAAGAGTTCCCGGATGCGCTTCTTATCGCAGAGGAATCGACTGCATGGCCGAAGGTGACGGGAGAACTCGACGATGAAGGACTTGGCTTCGACTACAAGTGGAACATGGGCTGGATGAATGATTTTACGGAATATATGAAAAACGATCCGGTATACCGCGGGGCACATCACGATCAGCTGACTTTTTCTATGGTATATGCATACTCGGAGAAATTCATGCTGAGTCTGTCGCACGATGAAGTGGTTCACCTGAAAGGGTCTATGTATACCAAAATGCCGGGTACACCGGAGCAGAAAATGGCAAATCTTCGTCTGGCGTACGCTTATCAGATGGTGCATCCCGGAAAGAAGCTTCTGTTTATGGGACAGGAATTTGGACAGGAAAAAGAGTGGAATGAGAAACAGTCCCTGTCCTGGGAGCTTCTTGAGGACAAGAAACATCTGCAGTTAAAGAACTATATGGCGGCACTTCATGCATTCTACAAAGCAAATCCGGCATTGTATCAGCTTGACGAAAAGCCGGAGGGCTTTGAGTGGATCAATGGCATGGAGTGGGAAAAGAATCTTCTGATCTTCCTTCGCAGAACAAGGAAGAAAGAAGATACGCTGCTTGTCATATGCAACTTCTCGAATGTCGAGTACGATGATTTCCGCATTGGTGTGCCGTATCCAGGAAAGTACAAAGAGATGTTCAACAGCGATGCGGAAAGCTATGGCGGAACAGGCGTCGGAAATCCACGCGTGAAAATGTCGAAAAAAACAGAGTGCGACGAGCGGAAAAACTCGATTACCGTAAAACTCGCACCGCTTTCTGTTCAGGTATTTTCTTATACGAAGCCGGAGACGGGCGCTGCAAGCAATAAGAGCGCAAAGGCAAAAACTGCAGCGAAAGCGGCAGCAGAGAAGAAAACCGGAAAGAAGGGAAAACCGGCTGGAAAAACGGAAGAAGCAGTAAAAGCAGTAAAAGCAGTAAAAGCAAAGAAAACAACAAAGACTGCTCAAAAAGCAGAGAAAAAAGCAGAGAAAAAGGTATCGGAAAAAACGGTGAAAACCGCAGAGAAAAAGCAGGGAACTACGACTGCGACAGAGAAGGTGGAGAAAGCCGTAAAGCAGGCGATCGACAGCAAACCGGTGAAAACGGTAGAGCAGACGGTGGACAAGCTGGTGAAAGCCGGAAAATCCGCAGCGGCAGAGGCAGCAAAAGCCGTGGAAAAATACCGCGCAGCCGCCGATCCGGAAAAGAAGCCGGCTACAAAGCCGGAAACCAAGTCGGAAGCAAAATCAGAGGCAAAACCAGAGACAAAAACGAAAAAAAGCACAGGCATGAGTGAACTCGGCGAGGAGCTGCAGAGAAAATTCGAGACAGAGGAGAGATAACACATGGTGAATCTGACAGCGGCGGAACGCGTCTATGAATACTGGATCGACAAGGCCTCTTCGGCTGCCGATCTGGTGCTGAAGATTGTGTTTGCAGTAATTCTGTTTCTGGTTGCACGCAAACTGATCCTGTGGCTCTGTGGTCTGATCCGGAAAAACATGCGGCGTTTTCACACGGAGGAGGCGGTGGTCAGTTTCACCGTTTCCATGGTGAAATACAGTCTGAACACGCTGCTGGTGCTGACCATTATCGTTCAGCTCGGCATCGTATCCGAAGCGTCGATCGCAGCAGCCATCGCCTCCGCCGGCGTTGCCGTATCCCTGGCATTGCAGGGCGGCCTCTCAAACTTTGCAGGCGGGGTGATGATTCTGCTGCTGAAGCCATTTAAGGTCGGTGACTACATCATTTTCCCGGGCGAAGGCCAGGAGGGAACGGTCAAAAAGATTGAGATGTATTACACGACAATCAACAGCATCGACAACCGTACCATCATGATCCCGAACGCCAATCTTACGAATCACACCATCATCAACGTGACGGCAATGGACCGCAGAAAGCTGGAAATCAAAGTCGGCATTTCTTATGAGTCCGATATCAGAAAAGCGAAGGATATCCTGCGCCGCCTCGTTGAGGAGGAGCCGCATTTTCAGTCGGAGGAGCAGCAGTTTTTCGTAGATGAGCTGGGCGAGAGCGCGATCACGGTCGGTCTGCGCGCCTGGGTCGCAACGGAAAATTACTGGCCGGTCAAATGGAAAATGAATGAGCGCATCAAAGAAGAGTTTGACGCGGCGGGAATTTCCATCCCGTATAACCAGCTCGATGTCCACATCTGCCCGGAACCGGCGAACAAAAAAGCCGGAAAAGGCGATAAATAAAGGATATTTTGAAAATTAACCCTTGCAATTGCACGGAAAAGGTGCTATAGTAAAGTTGTTAATAAGTGACTGTTAAGGAGTGGACGATTTCGTCCACTCTTTCTTGTGTACAGGGAAATGAAAGAATTTTTCGAAAGTTTCCCTAAATCAAAAAAGGTGGTGAGGATTTGAGCAGAAGAGAAGAATACGAACAGAAGGCAGAAGAACTGATCACTCCGATTGTAGAAGCCAATGGTTTTGAACTGGTGGATGTGGAGTATGTCAAAGAGGGCGGTACCTGGTACCTGCGTGCTTACATCGACAAAGAAGGCGGAATTACCGTAGATGACTGCGAAATCGTCAGCCGTGCATTTTCTGACCGGCTGGACGCAGAGGACTTTATCGATGACGCCTATATCATGGAGGTCAGCTCCCCGGGCCTTGGACGTCCGCTGAAAAAAGAGAAAGACTATAAGAGAAGCATGGGAAAAGAGCTGGAAATCCGGACATACCGTGCGATCGAGAGAAACCGGGAATTTTACGGAATACTCACCGCATATGATGATAACAGTGTGACCATTTTGGAGGAGGACGGAACAGAGCGCGTCTTCCAGAAAAGCGATATTGCATTGATCCGTTTAGCATTTGATTTCTAAACAGACGCAGATACAGGAGGAAAAGAGAAAAATGAATACAGAATTAATGGAGGCCCTTGAAGTTCTTGAGAAAGAGAAGAATATCAGCAAAGATACCCTGCTTGAGGCAATTGAGCAGTCGCTGATCCAGGCCTGTAAAAACCATTTTGGCAAAGCAGATAATGTAAAGGTAAGCATTAACGCCCAGACTGGTGATTTCAAAGTCGTAGCAGAGAAAACCGTTGTTGATCTGGTACAGGATCCGATCATGGAGATCGCCCTTTCCGATGCAAAACGTGCAGACTCCCGCTATGAACTCGGCGATATCGTTCCGGTAGAAATCAAATCCAAAGAGTTCGGCCGTATTGCAACCCAGAATGCCAAAAACGTCATTCTTCAGAAGATCCGTGAGGAAGAGCGTAAAGTTCTGTTTGATCAGTACTTCGAGAAAGAGCACGATGTGGTTACCGGTGTGGTACAGCGCTATGTGGGACGCAACGTCAGCATCAACCTCGGTAAAGTAGACGCTCTGCTGACCGAGAACGAGCAGGTCAAAGGCGAGAAATTTGAGCCGACCCAGCGTGTGAAAGTATACGTTCTGGAAGTAAAGAATACAACCAAGGGACCGAAAGTCATGGTATCCCGTACCCATCCGGAACTCGTAAAACGTCTCTTTGAGTCTGAGGTTTCCGAGGTTGCAGAAGGCATCGTAGAGATCAAGAGCATTGCCCGTGAGGCAGGAAGCCGTACGAAAATGGCAGTATGGTCCAACGATCCGAACGTCGATGCAGTCGGCGCATGCGTCGGTATGAACGGAAGCCGTGTCAACGCGGTTGTCAATGAGCTGAACGGAGAGAAGATCGACATCATTACATGGGATGAGAACCCGGCACTCCTGATCGAGAACGCACTGAGCCCGGCAAAAGTTATCTCCGTTATGGCAGATCCGGATGAGAAGACCGCAAAAGTAATCGTTCCGGATTACCAGCTTTCCCTTGCCATCGGTAAAGAGGGACAGAACGCAAGACTTGCCGCACGTCTGACCGGATTCAAGATCGACATTAAGAGCGAGACCCAGGCACGCGAGGCAGGAGACTTCGACTACGTAGAAGAAGAGGAATACGAGGAAGAGGACAATTACGATGAGTCCGCAGCAGAGGAGGAAACCATCTCTGCAGAAGAAAACTTCGACGAGAATGATGTAGAAACAGCAGAGAAAGCCGGAGACGAAGAGTAATTAAAATAAAAACAAAGGCGGGATGAGCATTTGAGTACAGTTCGTAAAGTGCCGCTGCGTAAATGCATTGGCTGCAATGAAATGAAAAACAAAAAAGAAATGATCCGCGTGGTGAAAACCACCGAAGGAACGATTGTTCCGGACACAACCGGAAGAATGAACGGACGCGGTGCTTATGTCTGCTCTCTGGAATGTCTGGGGAATGCAATGAAAAACAAAGGACTTTCCCGTTCTCTGAAGGCAGAAATTCCATCAGAGGTTTATGAGCAGTTAAAGGAGGCATTTGCGAAGATTGAACAGTCAAAGTAAAGGATTATCCATGCTGGGCCTTGCCATGAAGGCGGGTAAGGTATCGAGCGGCGAATTTGCGACCGAGCAGGCCGTAAAGAGCGGCAGCGCATACCTTGTCATTCTGGCGGAAACGGCGTCGGCCAATACACAGAAGAAATTTCGCAATATGTGTGCATACTATAAAGTGCCATGCATTCTTTTTGGGGACAAAGAGCAGCTTGGAAGAGCCATCGGAAGAGAATACCGTTCTTCCCTTGCCGTATGTGAAGCGCATTTTGCAGAAAAAATAGCAGCATTGTTGGCAGAAGCGTAAGGCGTAAGGCCGGAAAGGTCGGTGGATGGATGCAGGAAACACGAAAACCGCAGAAAGAGGAGAAAAGATCATTGGAAAAGAAAGATACAGAAAATATGGAAATGAAGAAACCGGAAGAGCAGGCAAAACCGAAGAAAAAGAAAATTATTTCCGTTGTGCGTCCGCAGAACGCAACAAGTAAAGAAGCAAAAGAGTTCACAAAGAACCAGGGACAGAAAAAAGACCGTCCGTCCCGCGGAAACGGCCGTCCGGAAGGAAACCGCAATGGAAACGGAAGAAGCGAGGACCGTCCGAACCGTGGAAACGGAAACGGCGGAAATGGAGATCGTCCGAACCGCAATGGAGACCGTCCGCAGGGAGAGCGCCGTTTCAACAATAACGGAGACCGTCCGAACCGCAATGGAGACCGTCCGCAGGGAGAGCGCCGCTTCAACAATAACGGAGACCGCCCGAACCGCAGCGGAGACCGTCCGCAGGGAGAACGCCGCTTCGGCGGAAACAATGGAGACCGCCCGAACCGCAGCGGAGACCGTCCGGGAGGAGACCGCAATAACGGCGGAAGAAGTGGAAACGGTGAGAGAAGCGGAAGACCATTCGGTGAGCGTTCCGCACGTCCAAACGGAGGCAGACCGGGAAATAATGGCGGAAGACCGTTCGCAGGAAAGGATGATGATTCCCAGAATCAGAACCGCCGTCCGGGAGGAGACCGCCGCAGAACCGAGCATAAGAGCTCTGCAGGCGATACAATGAGCCTTGGCATCAAGAAGCCAGGCCGTGATACAGGAAGAAAAGAAAAAGACAAAAACAAAGATTCTTTAAGAGAAAATAAATTCAGTGAAGACAGAGGAAGAGGCGGAAACCGTCCGAACCAGGGACATCATCAGCAGTCCAGACTCCCGAAAGCGCTCCAGAAACCGGTCAACAAACCGAAACAGGAAGCACCGAAGGATGAGGTAAAGGAGATTACCCTGCCGGAGAAAATGACCATCCGCGAGCTGGCTGAGAAGATGAAAATGCAGCCGGCAGTCATCGTAAAGAAACTGTTCATGGAAGGAACGATGGTTACCGTAAACCATGAGATCGATTTCGAAAAAGCACAGGAAATCGCGCTTGATTATAACATCATCGCTGAGCCGGAAGAGAAAGTCGATGTGATCGAAGAGCTCTTAAAAGAGGACGAAGAGGATGAAAAAGACATGGTTCCGCGTCCGCCGGTAGTCTGCGTTATGGGACACGTTGACCACGGTAAAACATCTCTTCTGGACTGCATCCGGAACACCCATGTCACCGACCGCGAGGCTGGCGGTATTACCCAGCACATCGGTGCATACACCGTTTCGATCAACAAACAGAAGATTACGTTCCTCGATACCCCGGGACATGAGGCATTCACCGCTATGCGTATGCGTGGAGCCAATGCAACGGATATCGCCATTCTCGTTGTCGCAGCAGACGACGGTGTGATGCCGCAGACCGTTGAGGCAATCAACCATGCAAAAGCAGCCGGCGTTGAGATCATCGTTGCGATCAATAAGATCGATAAACCAGGCGCAAACGTAGAGCGTGTAAAACAGGAGCTCTCCGAGTACGAACTGATTCCGGAGGACTGGGGCGGAAGCACCGTATTCGTTCCGGTATCTGCAAAGAACAACGAAGGTATCGACGATCTGCTGGAGATGATCCTTCTGACTTCCGAAGTGCTCGAGCTGAAAGCAAACCCGAACCGGAAAGCAAGAGGTCTTGTCATCGAGGCTGAGCTGGATAAAGGAAAAGGACCGGTTGCTACCATTCTGGTACAGAAAGGTACCCTGCATGTCGGCGATTACATCGCAGCAGGCGCATGCTCCGGTAAAGTCCGTGCGATGATGGATGATAAGGGACGCCGCGTCAAAGAGGCAGGCCCGTCTACTCCGGTTGAGATTCTCGGACTTTCCGATGTTCCGAACGCAGGAGAGATCCTCGTTCAGACCGATAACGATAAAGAAGCAAAGAACTTCGCAGCAACCTTCGTGGCAGAGAACAAGAAGAACCTGCTTGAGGAGACAAAAGCGAAGATGTCCCTGGATGATCTGTTCAACCAGATTCAGGAGGGTAACTTAAAAGAACTGGCACTTGTTGTCAAAGCCGATGTACAGGGATCTGTCGAGGCAGTAAAACAGAGTCTTGTCAAACTCTCCAACGAGGAAGTTGCCGTACGCGTCATCCACGGCGGTGTCGGTGCGATCAACGAGTCCGACGTTATGCTGGCAACCGCATCTTCCGCCATCATTATCGGATTTAACGTACGCCCGGATGCGAACGCAAAATCCATGGCAGAGCAGAACGGCGTAGACATCCGTCTGTACCGTGTCATCTACCAGGCAATTGAGGATGTTGAGGCAGCCATGAAGGGTATGCTTGAGCCGGTTTACGAAGAGAAAGTTATCGGCCATGCCGAGGTACGTCAGCTCTTCAAGGCATCCGGTGTCGGAACGATCGCCGGAAGCTATGTACTGGACGGAACGTTCCAGAGAGGCTGCAAAGTTCGAATCAGCCGCGAAGGAAACCAGATCTTCGAAGGAAATCTGGCATCCCTCAAACGTTTCAAAGACGATGTCAAAGAAGTGCGCTCCGGCTATGAGTGCGGTCTTGTATTTGAAGGATTCAACGATCTTCAGGAGTTCGATCAGGTCGAGGCTTATATCATGGTAGAAGTGCCGAGATAGAAATGAGGAATTAAGTTGAGAAAAAACAGTATTAAAAACACCAGGATCAACGGGGAAGTACAGAAAGAGCTTTCCAACATCATCCGGAACGAGATCAAGGATCCGCGCATCGGAATGATGACCTCTGTCACAGCGGCAGAGGTAGCGCCGGATCTGAAGACGTGTAAAGTATATATCAGTGTGTTTGGCGATGATGAGGCGAAGAAAGAAACCATCCGCGGCTTAAAGAGCGCGGAGGGCTTCATCCGCCGTATGCTGGCCAAGACCATTAACCTCCGCAATACACCGGAGCTGACCTTTGTCCTGGATGAGTCGATTGAATATGGCGTTACGATGTCGAAACTGATTGATGAAGTAACACACAAAGAAGACAAAAAGGATGAGGAAAATGAAGAAAATTGATGAAATTCTAAACGGAGTCTCCTGCATGGCCATCGCCGGACACGTTCGTCCGGACGGTGACTGCATCGGTTCCTGCCTGGGATTATACCAGTATCTTCGCGACAATCGGCCGGAGATTCAGGCAGATGTCTATCTTGAGGATCCACGGCCGGAATTTTCCTATCTTCCGGGTTTTTCTGAGGTAAAGACAAGCTGTGAAGAGAAAGCGTACGACCTTGTGGTCCTTCTGGATGTATCCAGCGAGGAGCGCATCGGCGTTGCCGCACCGCTTCTTGCAAAAGCGGGAAAGACGATCTGCATCGATCACCATGTGACGAATACAGAATATTGCGAAATCAATCACGTAGAGCCGGATGCAAGCTCTGCCTGCGAGGTGCTGTTTGGGCTTCTGGAGGAAGAAAAGATCTCCGAGCCGTGCGCCGAGGCGCTGTACACCGGTATTGTGACCGATTCCGGCGTATTCCAGTACAGCAGCACCTCTCCGCACACGATGCGGGTTGCGGCCGCTCTGATGGAAAAGGGAGTTCCGTTTACCAGAATCATCGAGGATGCATTCTTCAAGAAAACATACGTACAGAACCAGATTATGGGACGCACGCTGACAGAGAGCATCATGCTTCTCGACAAGCAGTGTATTGTCGGTATCGTGCGGAAGAAGATCATGGACTTCTATGGCCTGACATCGGGAGATATGGACGGCATTGTCAGCCAGTTAAAAAATACAGAAGGCGTTCACGTAGCGATCTTCCTGTATGAGCTGGAGCCGCAGGTCTTCAAAGTAAGCCTCCGCTCCGACGAGCTGGTTGATGTGAGCAAAATCGCAGCCGTATTCGGCGGCGGCGGCCATATCCGTGCGGCTGGCTGCACGATGTCAGGTTCTCCGTATGATGTAATCAACAATCTGACTCTGTATATCGAAAAACAGCTTCTTGCAGAAGAGGAAGAAGAGACGACAGAGGAAGAAGCATAAACAGGAAACAGCCGGGCGCAGAAAATATATCCACGCCCGGTTTTCTTGTGAAAAAGAGGGAGACAAAACAACATGATAAACGGAGTTCTGAACGTATGGAAAGAGGCGGGATTTACGTCGCATGACGTGGTTGCGAAGCTGCGCGGCATCCTGCACCAGAAAAAAATCGGCCACACCGGAACCCTAGACCCGGATGCGACGGGCGTGCTTCCGGTCTGCCTTGGAAAGGGAACGCGTCTCTGCGATATGCTGACCGATGAAACGAAGACGTATGAAGCGCTGCTTCACCTTGGAATCGCAACGGATACGCAGGACATGAGCGGAACCGTGACAGCAGAAGCGCCAGTGACCGTGACGGAAGAAGAGGTGCGGGACTGCATCGCCTCGTTTGTCGGGGAGCAGCAGCAGGTGCCGCCGATGTATTCCGCGCTGAAGGTTAATGGAAAGAAACTCTACGAGCTGGCGCGGGAAGGCATCGAGATCGAGCGGAAGGCCCGCACGGTGCACTTTTACGAGATCAGCATTCTGGAAATGAAGCTTCCGCTGGTGCGCATGGAGGTAACGTGTTCGAAGGGAACGTATATCCGCACCCTGTGCCACGATATCGGCGAAAAACTGGGCTGCCACGGATGTATGGAGCAGCTGATCCGCACGAGAGTCGGCCAGTTTGACCGAAACGGAGCGCACACGCTTGACGAGATCGCAGCGATTGTCGGTGAGGGCCGCCTTTCGGAGATCCTCGTGCCGGTCGATGAAATGTTTGCCGCGCTGCGCAGCTTTGCGACAGCGGACGATCATGCGAAAAAGCTTGCGGAAAACGGAAATCCGCTGAAACCGGCGCAGATCCGCGAAATCGGGGAAACTGCTTCCGGCGGGGACTTCGCAGAAGACGAGGAGTTCCGCCTTTATCTCGATGGCGGAACGTTTGTCGGTATTTATCAATACAGACCATCACAAAACTTAACCAGACCGGTCAAGTTATTTCTGGAGAGAACATGAGATATCTAACAAAAACACTGGATTTTGACAGCAGAGGGGACAGCGTTGTAACCCTGGGAAAATTTGACGGCCTCCACCGGGGGCATATGCTTCTGATCCGTCGTGTCCTTGCAATCGGCAGAACGGAAGGACTGGAAACGGTTGTGTTTACGTTTGACGTGCCGCCGCAGTCGAAAGTGCAGCATGTCAAGCCGCATCAGCTGCTGACGAATGAGGAGAGAAGAGCCCGCCTCGAACAGCTTGGCATGGACTGCCTTGTGGAATGCCCGTTTGTGGATGAAGTGATGCACATGACGCCGGAAGCCTTTATCAAAGAGATTCTGGTGGATAAGCTGCACGCGAAAAAAGTTGTTGTGGGAAAGGATTTCGGTTTTGGCTACAAGAGAAGCGGCACAGCCGAAATGCTGAAAGAAATGGGCCCGTCCCTTGGTTTTGAAACCGAGATCATCGAAAAAGCAGAGGAAAACGGCCGCGAGATCAGCAGCACCTGGGCACGGGAAGAGCTGGAACAGGGCAATATGGAAGCCGTGAGCGGTCTGCTCGGCTACGATTACGCGGTTCACGGCGAGATTGTCCACGGTCATGCACTCGGCAGAACGATCGGCGTGCCGACCATCAATCAGATCCCGCCGGCAGAAAAGCTGCTTCCGCCGTTCGGCGTCTACGTTTCCGAGGTGAAAATCGAAGGAAAAATTTATTACGGTATCACAAACATCGGTGTTAAGCCGACGGTACAGGAAAAATTTACCGGCGTGGAGACGAATCTTTTTGACTGCAGCGAGGATCTCTATGGAAAACAGGCGGAGGTTTCTCTGTTAAAATTTCTGCGCCCGGAGCAGAAATTTGTTTCGATCGACGCGCTGAAAAACCAGCTCGATCATGATGTTGCGGCAGGAAAAAAATATGTAGAAAAAAAGTTCGCTCAGCAGTGAAACACTCGCTGTTTCGCTGCGTAAGAAAGTGATTCAGGTGTGAGCAGCTCTCCTTTTGCGAAGCAAAACTTAAAATGAGAGCTGCGAAAGTTACAGTTCGGAGAACTGTAACTACGTGAAAATTCATCGCGAAAACATCTGATTTTAGTATTTACAATTCGAAAAGCGTATGCTATACTAATCGAGTATGTGGGACAAAAAAGATCCCCGGACCCTGATTCAGAGGCAGGACACTCCGACCACTTCTTAGTCAGCGGTGCAATCAAAATAATAGGAGGAATTTAAAATGATTTCGAAAGAAAAAAAACAGGCAATCATCAAAGAGTATGCAAGAACTGAGGGAGATACAGGATCACCGGAAGTACAGGTAGCTGTTCTTACCGCAAGAATCGAGGAGCTCACTGAGCATCTGAAAGTTCACCACAAAGATCATCACTCCAGAAGAGGTCTTCTGAAAATGGTTGGTCAGAGACGTGGTCTGCTTGACTACTTAAAGAAAACTGATATTGAAAGATACCGTGCTTTAATCGAGAAGTTAGGAATCAGAAAATAATCAGCTTGGAACAACGGGCGGGATACATTTTCCGCCCGTTTCTTTGCTTGTAAGATCAAAGACAGCAAACGACATGGAGCCATTCTGGGCGCAGGAATTTTATCCGAGACCACTGAAAAACACATTGAAAGCTGCATCTTGTCCGTATTCCGGTGTGCTTTTCAGTTGTTTCGGAAATTCTGCTCAGAAGAAAAAAAGGAGATTATTTATGTACAAGAGTTTTTCTATGGAACTGGCAGGCAGAACCCTGACCGTAGACGTAGGCCGTGTAGCAAAACAGGCAAACGGCGCAGCATTTATGCATTATGGCGATACTGTAGTTCTTTCTACAGCAACCGCATCTGAGAAACCGCGTGATGGCATCGACTTCTTCCCATTAAGCGTTGAGTACGAAGAGAAGATGTACGCCGTTGGAAAAATCCCGGGCGGATTCAACAAAAGAGAAGGAAAAGCAAGCGAGCACGCAATTCTGACCAGCCGTGTCATTGACCGTCCGATGCGTCCGCTGTTCCCAAAAGATTACCGCAACGATGTTACCTTAAACAACATGGTAATGTCCGTAGATCCGGAGTGTGATCCGGAAGTAGTCGCAATGCTGGGTTCCGCAATCGCAACCTGCATTTCCGACATCCCGTTTGACGGTCCGTGTGCCATGACTCAGATCGGTATGATCGACGGCGAGTTCATCGTAAACCCGACTCTCGCACAGAAAGCAGTATCCGACCTGAAACTGACCGTAGCTTCCACCAGAGAGAAAGTCATCATGATCGAAGCCGGAGCAAAAGAGATTCCGGAAGCAAAAATGATCGACGCCATCTACAAAGCACACGAAGTAAACCAGGAAATCATCAAATTCATCGACAGCATCGTAGCAGAGGTTGGAAAACCGAAACACGCTTATGAGAGCTGCGCTATTCCGGAAGAGCTGTTTGCAGCGATCAAAGAGATCGTTCCTCCGGCCGAGATGGAAGAGGCTGTTTTCAGCGATGACAAACAGACAAGAGAAGAAAACATCCGTGTCATCACCGAGAAACTCGAGGAGGCATTTGCCGACAACGAAGAGTGGCTGGCAGTATTAGGCGAGGCTGTTTACCAGTATCAGAAAAAGACTGTTCGTAAGATGATCTTAAAAGACCACAAACGTCCGGACGGCCGTGCGATCACAGAAATCCGTCCTCTGGCAGCAGAGGTTGACATTATCCCGCGTGTTCATGGTTCCGCTATGTTCACCCGTGGACAGACTCAGATCTGCAACGTAACAACACTGGCTCCGCTTTCCGAAGCACAGAAACTGGACGGACTGGATGAGTTCGAGACCTCCAAACGTTACATGCATCAGTACAACTTCCCGTCCTACTCTGTAGGTGAGACAAAACCGTCCCGCGGACCGGGACGCCGTGAGATCGGCCATGGTGCTCTGGCAGAACGTGCCCTGGTTCCGGTACTTCCGACCGAGGAAGAGTTCCCGTACGCAATCCGTACCGTATCCGAGACCTTCGAGTCCAACGGTTCTACTTCCCAGGCAAGTATCTGTGCATCCACCATGTCTCTGATGGCTGCCGGTGTACCGATCAAAAAACCGGTTGCAGGTATCTCCTGCGGTCTGGTAACAGGCGAGACCGATGATGATTACCTCGTACTGACCGATATCCAGGGTCTCGAAGACTTCTTCGGCGACATGGACTTTAAGGTAGCTGGTACCCACGACGGAATCACTGCAATCCAGATGGATATCAAGATCCATGGACTGACCCGTCAGATCGTAGAAGAGGCGATTGCCAGAACGAAACAGGCAAGAGAGTACATCCTGACCGAGGTTATGGAGAAAGCGATCGCAGAGCCGCGTAAGACGGTCGGCGAGTTCGCTCCGAAGATCATCCAGATGATGATCGACCCGCAGAAGATCGGTGAAGTTGTCGGCCAGAGAGGAAAGACCATCAACGCCATCATCGATGAGACCGGCGTAAAGATCGACATCACAGATGACGGTGCAGTTTCCATCTGCGGAACCGAGCAGGCTATGATGGATCAGGCAAAGAAATATATCGAGATCATCGCAAGCGACTTTACCGAGGGACAGATCCTGACCGGAAAAGTTGTCAGCATCAAAGACTTCGGTGCTTTCCTTGAGTTCGCACCTGGAAAAGAAGGTCTGGTACACATCTCCAAGCTCGCCAAACAGCGTGTTGAGAAAGTAGAAGACGTTGTCAGCCTTGGCGATGTTGTAAAAGTAGTCTGCATGGGCAAAGATAAGATGGGCCGTGTAAGCTTCAGTATCAAGGATGTTCCGGCAGACGCGAAATAAATAGATCTGCCAGACGATAAAGAGCGGGGAACACAGAAAAAGGGATCTGCAAAACGGTTCGTTTTTCTGTGTTTTCTTATGTCCAATAGGAGTGAAAGCTATGAGATACCATAATATAACGAAAGACGATATGCTGAACGGAGACGGCCTGCGCGTCGTGCTCTGGGTCGCCGGATGCGGTCATCACTGCAAGGGATGTCAGAATCCGATTACCTGGGATCCAAATGGCGGCATCCCGTTTGATGACGCGGCAAAGGCAGAAATTTTTGAACAGCTGGACAAGGACTACATTTCCGGCATCACCTTTTCCGGCGGAGATCCGCTGCATGAGGCAAACCGGGCGGATGTGACGGCTCTGGCAAAAGAGATCAAGGAAAGATATCCGAAAAAAGATATCTGGGTTTACACCGGATATGAGTGGGAATCCGTCTGTGATCTGGAACTGATGGATTACACGGACGTGGTTGTGGACGGCCGCTTTATTCTTGCCCAGAGGGACGTTACCTTGGAATGGAAGGGCAGCCCGAATCAGAGAGTCATTGATGTGAAAAAGACGAGAGCACGCGGCGAAGTCGTACTGTTCGGCGAAAAGTAGTCACGCAAAAAGAAAAGGAGACGCTTTATGGAAACCATTAAAATTCAGTATTTAAACGATGAAATTGAGCGCCTGCGCTATATCGACGGAAAGTCCGACTGGATCGACCTGCGCGCGGCAGAAGAAGTAGAGTTAAAGGCCGGAGAATTCAAGCTGATCCACCTCGGCGTTGCCATGCAGCTGCCGGAGGGCTACGAGGCGCATATTGTGCCGAGAAGCAGCACCTTCAAGAACTTCGGTATTATCCAGACGAACCACTGCGGTATCATCGATGAGAGCTACTGCGGACCGAACGACTGGTTCTACATGCCGGCGTATGCCCTGCGCGACACCGTGATTCATGTGAATGACCGCATCTGCCAGTTCCGCATCGAGAAACACCAGCCGACCATCGGCTTTGAAGAAGTTGACCACTTAAACGGCGAGGACCGCGGCGGAATTGGAAGTACAGGAAAAAGATAACAACAGACGAAATAAAAAGAGCCTCCGGGTGTCAGAAAATCTGACATTTCCGGGGGCTTTTTGTTGCGGGCACACCAAACATGTACATGGTATATCAAGCACGATCCGGATCCGGCGAATCTGGTTTATGTTTTAAATGCTATTGTTTCATCTGTACCGTATTGTTTGTGATTTTGAATTTTTTGAAACTGTTGATAAAACTTGAAATCCTGCTATATCCATACTGCTTCACATCGAAGCCCGGGAAACGGTTCCGCAGGGCATCGTGAATAATGCTGAGGTTGTCGATATGGCCTCCGTTGGAGCAGATCAGATCCGTGATACATTTTTCAATCTGCTGGCGCGATACGGTGTTCTGGCGTTCCTTTACGAGGTAATTATGACCGGTTTTCAGCACTTCGATATCGTTCATGCTTTCTAGAAACGTGGAAAGTTTGGAATAACCGTAATTTCGAACGTCAAACTCTGAGAATTTCTTCTGCAGGATACTGCCGATCTCACTAAGTGTCGTATTTTTTCCGTGATCATTGTTCTCTGTCAGTACACGGGAAACCGTCCGCTCGATTTCTGCCTTGCTTGTAATGGAAGGGGGTTCGTCCTGAGAAGTGCCGTAGCGCGCCGGATTTTCCGAGACAGCGGTAATCGCAGGGGAGATATCGTCCTCGTTCTGGGAAATGATTTCGAGAATTTTAAAGGCATCGCACGCAACGCGGAAGGAAGAAGGGGTTTTCTGCTCGCCCATGCCGAGCACAAACATGCCGGATTCACGCAGACGCTGCGCCAGCTTGGTAAAATCAGAGTCCGAAGAAACCAGGCAGAAGCCCTCCACATTTCCGGAGTAGAGGATGTCCATGGCATCGATGATCATCGCGGAGTCAGTTGAATTTTTTCCGTTCGTATTGCTGTACTGCTGGATCGGATTGATCGAGTAGCGCAAAAGCTGCTCTTTCCAGCTCTTTTTCGAGATATCGGTCCAGTCCCCGTAGATCCGTTTGTACGTGGCAACACCCTGGTCGGAAACCTCGTCCAGGATATATTTGATGTATTTCGGGGAAACATTGTCCGCATCGATCAATACGGCAAACCGGCTGTCTTTCTGTTCCATAGATTCTGTCCTTTCTGCGGCTTGAATAGTTACGAAAATAGATATCTCTAGTTTAGTACATTTCGGCCTACAAATCAACCGGGAGTTTAACCGAATCAAGTAAGTCCCCTGCTTCCATTGCGAATATCTGCTTGACAATGACAAAAAAACTTGTCAAAACTATTGACAAATAAAGTTGTCAATAGTAGAGTAGTAGATGACAAGAAAAGTTGTCAAATAGAGAGCTCATCTAAAAATAAAGTGAAAGGAGATACTGCGATGCCGCTGTACAATCAGTTAAAAGAGTACCGTTCGAAGCTTGGCATCAACCAAACCGACCTTGGAAAAATGGCGGGAGTATCGAGACAGACCATCAGCCTGATTGAGCGGGGAGACTATTCACCGTCGGTGACACTGGCATTAAAACTTGCAAAAATCTGTGAAGTAAAAGTAGAAGATATTTTTCAATATGAGGAGGATGAACCATGAAAGAAAAACAGGGGAACAAACCAAATTCCTACGGAAAGCTGACGAAGCGGATGCTGATTTATCTGGGAATCGGCGGAGTCTGCGGTTTTTTTGTCGGAATTTTTATGACGTTCGGTGTGAAAAATGGCATGAGTGATCTGAGCGATCTGGTCCGCCCGCTGGCACTGCCGATCATTGCGGTAATTTTCGTTGTAAGCATTGTCCTGATGGAATTTTACAGCCGGAAATTAAAGGATACGATGAAGCATCTCGAAGAAGCAGAGGATGAACAGTACGAAGTCTTAAGCTATGAAGAAGAGAAATACGGCGCGATGCTGATGAACTGCAATGTGATTTCGCAGGTCTGCGATATCATCGTGCTGACATTTACCTTTTCCCGTTCTTGGCTGGAAGAAGCATCGGGAAAAGAGCTCGCCGGATTCCTGGCAACCTGTGCTCTGTTTTGTATCAACTTCTTTCTCTATGGCTATTATCAGATGCGTTATGTAAAAATGGTTCAGGCAGCTCACCCGGAGAAGAGAGGCGATATGAACTCAAAAAACTTCCAGAAAGACTGGATGGCAAGTTGCGATGAGGCAGAAAAAGAGATGGTATATCAGAGTGCCTATAAGGCCTATATGGCGCTGGGCAAGATGATTCAGATCCTGCTGTGTGCGACGATGATCCTGCATCTGGTGTTCCATACCGGTATTCTCGCAGTCATTGTCGTGGGCGTCATTTATCTGACGATGACACTCACATATCATCGTTCCTGTGTAAGTCTGCAGAAAGCAAAACTGAATCTGTAATCCTGTAAATACAAAAAACTGCGTGGAATGCATTTCAGAATCGTGCATTCCGCGCAGTTTTGCGTTTGGTATGAAAAATGTCAGCTGATCGGAGCCGTCGGTATCTTTGAATTATACTTTTTGTCGATATCCTTCATGACAAACAGATACGAAACACCGGTAAAGACAGCTGCCGTCACCCAGGCTGCCGGGTCACAGAAGCAGGCGAGCGGATAGCTGATGACTTTTATGGCAATCACAGCTACAATAAGGCGCGCAAAGAGTTCAGAAACACCGCCCATCATAGGTAGAAAGCCGTAGCCGCAACCCTGCATTGCATTTCGGAAAATAAAGATGGTGCAGAGCGGTACATAAAAAAGAGCACACATATAGGAATAAGTCTTTGCCCATGGCATCATGGCGGCCATATCGACATCACCCGAGAAGAAGAGGGAAAGACATGGCTTCAGAAGAAGGAAGACGAGAACAGCGGCTGCGATCGAATATGTGATGGAAGTCAGAAGTGCAGCGCGAACTCCCTTTTTAATCCGTGGAATATCGCCCTTTCCGAAATTTTGCCCGCTGTAGGTTGCCATCGTCTGTCCCATTGCGGAAAAGCCCTGTGTGACCAGATTCTGCAGCTTACAGGCCGCCGTAAAAGCGGCAACTGCCTCCGAGCCGAACAGGTTAATGGCAGCCTGCATAATCATTGTACCGGATGCGGTGATGGCAAACTGGAGTGCCATCGGAATGCCCATCGAGAGCTGATGGCGGGAATCTGCCGCATGAAGCTTCCAGTGGTGTTTTTCCGGCCACATATCCGGCATGGAGCGATAAATATAAAAAAGACAGAGCACAGCAGAAATTCCCTGGGAGAAAACGGTTGCATATCCGGCTCCCGCAACGCCCATTTTAAAACGAATGATGAGAAGCAGATCCAGAAGAACATTTAATACAGCCGAAAAAATCAGGAACATCAGCGGAGTCTGGCTGTTTCCTACTGCACGCAGATAGGAGGAAAGCAGATTGTAAAAAATCGTAGCGATCAGGCCACCGCAGATAATCATAATATAGGTATAAGCGTCCTGAAAAATATTTTCCGGTGTGTTCATGAGATGCAGCAATGGCCGCATGGAGATCATGCTGAAGAATGTCAGGACAACTGTGAAAAGGAGAGCCAGTAGAATGCCGTTTGCCACACTTCGCTTTACTCCGCGCGTATCCTTTGCACCGAACCGTTGCGATGTCAGAACCGTAAAGCCTGCTGTGATGCCCTGCGCAAATCCAAGCACCAGGAACATAATCGTTCCCGTAGAACCAACTGCAGCCAGTGCATCCGCTCCGACATATCGGCCAACGATAATCGTGTCTGCCATGTTGTAGAGCTGCTGGAAAATATTTCCGATAATCAGCGGCAGCGTAAACTGCAGAATGACCGGAAGCGGACTTCCCTTTGTCATGTCTTTTTCCATGAGAAAACCTCCTCGAAATGATGGTAAAATAAGTTTTATCTTCGCTTAAAACGAAAGTTATTTTATCACATTCTGAAGAGGTTGTCATATCCTTATTTTGACATTTTTTCTGCGAAATTTGACGAAGGGAAAAGTGAACGACTTGAATAGACAGTTATAAAAATTTGTCATATGCAGACTTTATTTTTTCCGCCATTTGCTGCAGCCTTTGCGCGCGTAGACCGAAAATACGAACTGCAAGATCACCGCAGGAAAGTATAGTTGCGCCGCCGTCAATTTTCGGATCGGAGGCAAGAAATTCCCGGATTTCATCCAGAAGGGTATCTGCGTGCTCCGATCGTGAGAGAAAGAGATTTACGTCTCGAGTCCCTGCGAGTGTGAATACGTACCGATTGGAAATAAAGCATCGTTGATCTGAAGAAGATAAAAATTAAGTTCGGACATAAAAAGTCTCCTGAAAATCATAAGATACGGAATGAGCCTGCCCGCGAAAAGAGGTCGGCCCATTCTTCCGAAGGTACGGACAAAAACCGCATCAGTGATGATGGTTGTGGATGGATGCGGAAATCCGCTGGTCAAAATCGAGCTTTTTCACCTCTTTTTCTTCACCGGGCTCAAAACGGACCGAAGTTCCGGAGGGAAGAATCACCGGACTTATCGGAAAAAACGGAGCAGGAAAGAGCACGGCGATCCGCCTGATGCTCGGCCTTGTAAAAGCGGAGAGCGGAACGATCGAACTCTTTGGAAAACCGATCACAGAGATCACACTGCAGGACCTGCAGAAAATCGGTGTATCGCTGGCAGAGTCGGGCTTCAACGGGCAGTTTACGATCGCGGAGCTGCTTGGCACCATCACGGGAAACGTTCCTGGACAGGCGGGAATTTTTGCGGTAAGCATCGCAGTTGTGCTGATTTCGTATGGGATCAGTGTAAGATTTATGGAGAAACGGGAGATTTAGAGAAATTCAAAGACGCCGGATTTCATGTTTGTATGTGAAATCCGGCGTTTTTGACGTGAGGAAAAACAATACGGAAACTTGAAAAAACTGCCGTGATATGGTATTCTCATAGAGTCGTTGACTCGAAAATAATAGAAGAAACAAGAGGAAAAACATGAAGAAATTATTTGCACAGATTGTGAAATTCGGTATCGTCGGCGTTATCAGCTTCGGCATCGACTACGTGACCGGTCTTATTGTCCTGAATCTTGTGATGGCGCTGACTTCCAGCTCTTACTTTGAAGCGGCATCCCTCATCGGTTCCGTTGCCGGATTTACCGTATCGGTCATTGCAAATTACATTTTAAGCTTCAAATTTGTCTTTGAGCGGAAAGAAGAAATGAACAAAAAAGTCGAGTTCATCACCTTTGTCGTCCTTTCCCTGATCGGCATGCTGCTCAACAGTTTCCTGATCTGGATCGTCGTAGGCCCGATCTACGGCGGTAATGTTGCACTGCAGCAGAACATAGGCCATAACCTGATCTACACAATCGCGAAAGTATTCGCGACGGCGATTGTTATGGTATACAATTTTGTGACCAGAAAAATATTTCTGGAGAAAAAGTAATTTTGAAAAGAGTTTGAAAAAGGCAGCGCAGAAAAACGCTGCCTTTTTTGAAAAAAGAAAGGCTGGTGCGTAAAAAATGGAACATTCGATCTTACAGACAGTATTGTGGAGTTACCTGATTTGTATTAATATCATTACCATAGCAGTCTATGGAATCGACAAACGAAGTGCGGTGCGGGGAAAATGGAGAATCCGCGTTTCCACCTTGCTTGGACTTGCGGCAGCCGGCGGCTCGGTGGGAGCCTTGCTGGGCATGCACCTGTTTCATCACAAGACAAGAAAAAAGAAATTCACGATTGGAGTCCCGCTGATGCTGGCGGCGCAGATCCTTCTTCTTTTCTTTCTGGCAAAAGCAGGTCTGCTGTTTTTTGCATAGAGAGCAGCAGAATTTGAAAGAGGGTTAAAAAAATGAGAGAAGAACAAACGAAGGCGACAACAGAACGCCTGATTTTTCACGTAGATGTCAACAGCGCCTTTTTATCCTGGGAGTCGGTGCGGCGGATCAAAGAGGGACTGCCGGATCTGCGGGACATTCCTGCCTGTATCGGCGGCGATCCGACGAAGCGGACAGGAATCGTTGTGGCAAAGTCGATCCCGGCGAAAAAATGCGGTGTCCAGACCGGTGAACCTGTGGCAATGGCACTGCGGAAATGTCCGAACATGGTCATTGTCCCGAGTGATTTCGACCTCTACGTCAGGTGTTCCCGTGCCTTCAAGAAAATCTGCGCCGCCTACACCCCGGTCATGGAATCCTTTTCGATCGATGAGGTATTCCTCGATATGACGGGAACTTCCCTTCTGTATCCGGACCCGATTGCGGCGGCGCACGAAATCAAGGACCGGATTTACGAGGAGCTTGGATTTACCGTCAATATTGGAATCTCCACAAATAAACTCCTGGCCAAAATGGCATCTGATTTCGAAAAACCAAACAAAGTACACACTCTGTTCCCAGAAGAAATCCCCGAAAAAATGTGGCCGCTTCCGGTACGCGAGCTGTTGTTCCTCGGAAAAGCATCCGAAAAGAAACTGATCGAGGCCGGAATCCGCACAATCGGAGACTTGGCGCATGCGCGCGAAGCGGATATCCAGACGCTGATCGGCAAGAAAAACGGCCATCAGCTCTACCAGTACGCCCGCGGCATCGATGATTCCCCTGTAAAAGCGCAGCCCGATGAGGCCAAAGGCTTCAGCGCCGAGACGACCTTCAACGAGGACATCATCTCCATCGAACAGGTGAATCCGATCCTTCTCGCCCAGTGCGACATCGTAGCCGCCCGCATGCGTCGGAAAAAGAAAAAATGCACCTCCGTTTCCGTAACGTTTCGCACTCTCGAGTTTCGAAACCGTTCACACCAGACCAAACTCCCCAATGCGACAGATGTGACAGATGAAATCTACCGCTGCGCCAAACAGCTCTTCCGCGAATCCTGGAAAGGCGAGCCCCTCCGCCTGATCGGCGTCGCCGTGACCGGTCTTACCGAAGACGATTTCGAACAGCTCTCCCTCTTCGAAGATCCCGAAAAGAAGGAGAAAAGCCGTAAACTCGATGCCGCCCTCGACGCGATCCGCCAGAAATACGGCAACGACAAAGTCACCCGCGCGAGCATCCTGAACGGCACACAGGGGATTGCGAGAAAAGCGAAGGCAGAGATGAAAAATGATGCGGAAAGCTGCGAGCTGAGAAATCAGCATAGTTGATTTCCCCTGGTGAGTGGAAGAAATTCTGCGAACCTTGGAAAGCTGATAATCATCTGTGCGAGGTATCTATCCCCAACCGGGAGATTGCTGCAGGAAGGGGTTACGGAAGTCATCAAACTTGGAATCGCCTTTTCTGGAAAAAATGTAAAAATTTGGACGGTATAAAAACAGGAGAAGACAAAACAGGGGGAAGCAAAATGAAAAAATTAACAACGGTAAAGATATGGCAGTTCGCAGCAGGCCAGTTTGGATGGGCGCTGCTGTCTGGTATCATATCGAACTGGCTGGTGTACTTTTATCAGCCGGATGAAACCGCAATCAGCCAGGGACAGACGGTATTCATACCGCAGGGTCTGGTGATTTTCGGGGTTTTTACCATCATTGGAGGGATCACAGCCTTCGGAAGAATTTTTGATGCATTCACTGATCCGATGATTGCGTCCTGGTCAGATCGGTGCACTTCAAAAAACGGACGGCGGATCCCGTTCTTAAAAGGCGCGTCCCTGCCGCTGGCACTTTCCACCGTGCTGGTGTTCTGGTCACCGGTGAATGAAAACAGCTGGATCAATGTGGCATTCTTGTTTGGTATGATTCTGGCATATTACCTTTCGATCACGGCATACTGTACTCCGTACAATGCCCTGATTCCGGAACTGGGCCATACACAGCAGGAACGCCTGAATATATCCACCATCATTTCTTTCACCTTTATTGCAGGAACCGCTGTGGCCTATCTGGCACCGGCGATCTGGGGTACGCTGATTCCTTCCTTCGGAAGAGTAAATGCAATCAGGATCACTTTCACAGCCATGGCAGCGGCAGCATTCGTATGCATGCTTGTGCCGGTATTCTGCATCCGGGAAAAAGATTACGTAGATACCGTTCCCTCGAAGGATTCGGCTTTTCGTTCCCTTACAGCAACCTTTCGGAATGGAGAATTCCGGAAATTTGTAGGATCTGATATCTTTTACTGGATCGCCCTCACCATGTTCCAGACGGGCCTTCCGTTTTTCGTTACCAGTCTGCTGAAACTCCCGGAGACAATGACAACACTGTATTTTGTGGGAATGACCGCACTGTCGCTTGTCTTTTACGTTCCGGTCAACAAGCTGACACCGAAACTGGGCAAGAAAAAGATGATTCTGTTTGCATTTGCTGTTTTCAGCCTTGCATATTTTTACACAGGTTTTATGGGAAACATCCCATTCATCCCGGAAACCGTACAGGGTCTGATTCTGACAGTCGTGGCAGCACTTCCCATGGCGATTTTCGGTATTCTGCCGCAGGCAGTTGTCGCGGATATCGCACAGAGCGATGCAGTTACCTCAGGAAGCAGCCGAGAGGGAATGTTCTACGCAGCCCGGACCTTCGCTTTCAAGCTGGGCCAGAGCCTTTCCATGCTGATTTTTACCGCAGTCTCCACCATCGGAGCGGGAACTGGAACCGGCTACCGGATTGCCGCATTCGGTGCAGCTGTATTCTGCGGCGCAGGCGGACTGATACTGATGTTTTACGATGAGAAAAAGATTAACTGCGTGATCAACGGAAAAGCATAGGTCAGTACTCAGCACGGCGGCCTTTTTTATGTGTAGAAGCTATTCGGCATAAAGGAGAAAGGATCACAGGTGATACAGACCAGATGCTGCGGCAGCTGCAGTTTCACATTATCTCGAAATCAGCTCCTCCGCATGCTTTAACGCATCCGAAATATTCGAACAGAAATTTTCTTCCCCGACAAGATCCACAAAGCCGGATTTTTTCATCACCTTCATCGGCTGCTCATTCACATGAGAGAAGACGAGGGTGATCCCTTTCGATTCGCAGAGCTTCGTCAGATTCTGTAGTGCATTCATGGCTGTACTGTCGATCGCCGGTACGCTCCGCATCCGGAGAACGAGACATTTTGTGAAATCCTTTACCACGATGTGCTCAATCGCATCCGCCGCGCCAAAGAAGAGCGGTCCTGTGATCTCGTATACACGGACTTCCAGCGGCAGCTTCTGCAGATGTTCATCTACCGCCGGGGAATCATCGTCCACATAGACCCAGCTGTCGGCGTGCGTCCGCCGTTTTTGATATTTGCCGCCGTTCTGGCAATCACTCCCGTAGCCGGAATACCGCCGAAAAGCGCAGAAGCAATATTTCCGGCACCCTGTGCAATCAGCTCTGTATCCGAACGATGCTTGCTGTTGATCATGCCGTCCGCAACAACACAGGAGAGAAGCGACTCAATCGCCGCAAGCACCGCGATCGTAAACGCATTTGGAATCGCCGACTGAATCAGTTTCATGTCAAAAACCGGCAGATGAAGCGCCGGAAGCAAGAACCTTTCAAGTATAGCATAAGAGACGGGAAGCAGGAAACCTTAAAAGGAATTGTTTACCTTTCTATACAATCATGTTATGCATGACATTGCACACAGCCGGCAGAAAAATCCGAATGGAAAATTTTTCTGTCACTTTTTTGATTTTTTCAGTGACTTTCCTCTATGATCTATGGTACACTAATCCAAGCGCGTTAAAAACGAGAATAGAATATCAAATGGAGGAAATCTCAAAATATGAGCAAAAAGAAAGGCGAAGGCCTGAAATCATTCAACAGGGGATTTAACGTGCCGGATACCTACATTATCATCTTTTTTGTGGTGGTTATCGCGGCCGTCATGACCTTCCTCGTCCCGAAAGGCTATTACGAGACGGAGGATGTCACGTACCTGATGAACGGGGTAGAAAAGACCCGTACCGTCATCAAAGACGGAAGCTTCCAGTATCTGACCGATGCTGCCGGAAAACCGGTCACAGAAGGCGTTGCACTGTTCAGCGGCGACGGCGGAACCGGATTTTTCAATTACATGTATAACGGAATTATCAGCAGCTCCGCTATCGAAATCATCGCATTTCTGATGGTAGTCGGCGGTGCTTTCGGCATCATGATCCGCACCGGAGCCGTTGAAGCCGGTCTGATCGGCCTGATCCGTAAAGCAAAAGGAGCCGAAAAACTGCTGATCCCGGTCCTTTTCGTCCTGTTTTCCCTCGGCGGAGCCGTGTTCGGAATGGGAGAAGAGGCCCTTCCGTTCACCATGATCCTCTGCCCGCTGTTCGTCGCTGTCGGATACGACACGGTCATTGCCGTGCTTGTCACGTACGTCGCAACACAGATCGGCTTCGGATCCTCCTGGATGAACCCGTTCTCTGTCGGAATCGCACAGGGAATCGCCGGCGTTGACGTCTTCTCCGGCGCAGGTTTCCGTATGGTGATGTGGGTGGTGTTCACCGCTCTTGGCTGCGGCATGACCATGTTCTATGCAGCAAAAGTAAAAAAGACCCCGGAAATCTCCGTTGCTTACGAAAGTGACCAGTATTTCCGTGATCAGAACGAAAAAACAGGCATCGACGAGGGCCATTCCTTCGGCATCGGCCATATCCTAGTTCTGGTGACACTGGCTGTTACCGTTGTCTGGGTTATCTGGGGCGTTATGGCAAAAGGTTATTACATGGCCGAAATCGCAACCCAGTTCTTCATCATGGGAATTGTGGCAGGTGTGATCGGTGTCATTTTCCATCTGAATGACATGAAAGTGAACGACATTGCCGTTTCCTTCAAAGACGGCGCAAAAGACCTGATCGGCGCAGCACTCGTTGTTGCGATGGCACAGGGCATCATGCAGGTGCTCGGCGGTTCCGATCCGACCACACCGACCGTTATCAACACCATTATGTACGGCATCTCACAGGCACTGGCCGGTCTTTCCGGTGCAGCCGCAGCCGTGCTGATGTACGTGTTCCAGTCGGTCTTCAACTTTTTCGTCGTGTCCGGCTCCGGCCAGGCGGCGATCACCATGCCGATCATGGCACCGCTCGCGGACCTTCTCGGCGTATCCCGCCAGACATCCGTCCTTGCGTTCCAGCTCGGTGATGCTTTCACAAACCTGATCGTCCCGACCTCCGGCTGCCTGATCGGCTCCCTGGCGATTGCAAAAATCGAGTGGTCGAACTGGATCAAATTCATGTGGAAATTCTTAGGGATACTGATGATTGGAGCAGTCATTACGATTCTGATTGCGGTTGCCATTGGATTTTAAGAGGAGTGAGAGAAAATGATATTATTTCAGAACATAGACGTCTATGCGCCGGAATACCTCGGAAGAAAAGACGTTCTTACTGTGTATGATAAAATTGTCAAGATCGCAGATGCCGGCACGATAACGGCAGACGGCCTGCTCTTTGGCGCGGAGACCGTAGACGGAACCGGACTTGTCCTGACACCTGGCTTTGTCGACTGCCATGTTCACGTGCTCGGCGGAGGCGGCGAGGGCGGCTTTGCCAACCGCACCCCGGAGGCGACGATGGAAGGCCTGAACAAGTTCGGTGTGACAACCGTTGTCGGCTGCCTCGGAACTGACGGCATTGGCCGTGACATGTGCGCGCTCGTGGCAAAAACAAAAGGCCTCCGGGAGCAGGGCATGTCCGCCTGGTGCTACACCGGCAGCTATCAGGTTCCGGTGCGTACACTGACGGATGGAATTACGAAAGATATCATGATGATCGAAGAAATCATCGGAACCGGCGAAATCGCCATCTCGGACCACCGATCCTCACAGCCGACCTTCGAAGAATTCGCCCGACTGGCAGCAGACACGCGCCTCGGCGGTGTTCTTTCCGGGAAAGCGGGAGTGATCAATGTCCACCTTGGCGACGGTGCAAGATGTATGGAGCTGATCGAACGCGTCATCAGCGAAACCGAAATCCCGGCCAGCCAGTTCCTCCCGACCCATGTCAACCGGAATGAGAAGCTGTTCCAGAAGGCAATTGAATACGCCGTAAAGGGCGGTGCGGTCGATTTCACCGGAAATGAAGAGATCGATTACTGGGAAACTGTCTGTGATGAAGTCCGCGTGTGCAAAGGAATCCGCCGCATGCTGGATGCAGGCGTGAATCCGAAACACATCACCATCTCATCCGACGGTCAGGGCAGTCTGCCGATCTTTAATGAGAAGGGAGAATTCCTGCGGATGGGCATGGGCCAGTCGAGCTGTTTGCTGAAAGAAGTAAAAGAATGCGTGGAGAAAGCGGGAATTCCGCTGGAAACCGCAATTTCGACGATTACGGCAAACCCGGCAGAGATCCTGTCACTGAAAGGAAAAGGAAAAATCCAGGAAGGGTTTGATGCAGATCTTTGCGTACTGGATCAGGGACTGGAGATTCAGGAAGTCGTTGCACGGGGGAAGACGGTGTATCGGAAATAGCATATTGGTAATATTGGGAAAAGGTCACAGCTTTGCGGAGCTGCGGCCTTTTTTGATGGGAATGCCTGCGGAAAGAATGTTTTACAATAGTATTTTGTAAGAAGGTACGATATAATGAACATATATCTTGCGACAGGGAAGGAGAAACTGCAGTGTCGGAAATAAAACTTTTTGAGGTCGGAACGGTTGTGAAAGAGCGCACCTCTTCCACGGTAGTATTGGAGAAACAACTGCAAACAACGATAGAGCAGAACATGGAGACATTTTTCGGCGTTCGTTTTCTGAAAAGTGAATATATGATCACATCCGGAAGAATGGACAGCATCGGAATTGATGAAAATAATAGCCCAGTGATTTTTGAGTATAAGAGAAGCTCGAGCGAGAACGTAATTAATCAGGGATTATTCTATCTGGATTGGCTTTTGGATCACAAAGCGGATTTCAAACTGCTTGTGATTGAAAAACTGGGTATGGAAGTAGCAGACCAGATTGATTGGTCGGTGCCTTGTGTGATTTGTATTGCAAGTGATTTTACGAAATACGACGTGCATGCAGTGAATCAGATGCAGAGGAATATCAAGTTGGTGAAATATCGGAAATATGGGGAAGATCTGTTGCTGTTTGAACATCTGAACACACCGGTGGCAAAGCCAGTAACGGAAACATCAACCATTTCAACAACAAGTAGTACATACACACAGAAAACACATTTAGAGAAGCTGTCATCAGCAAGCAGCCATTTCAAAACATTATATACGGCGCTTTGTGACTACATCGAATCGCTAGGAGACGATCTTGTTCCAAACCAATTGAAGCTGTATTTGGCCTATAAGAAAGTGCAGAACATTTTCTGCATTGAAATTTATAACAAACAGATCCTGCTCCGAATGAAACTCGACCCGGACACTGTTGAACTGGAAGAAGGATTCACAAGAGATACCCGCGGGATTGGACATTACGGAACGGGGGAGCTGGAAGTGTCAATCAAGACGGCAGAAGACTTTCAGAAGGCAAAGAAGCTGATTGATCGGGCGTATCAGGAGACGTTATAAAGCATGGTAAAAACTGGAAAATGATGAAAAAATTTGAATTGTAAAGTCAAATACGTTACAATTTAAAGTTAGAACAGAGAGGATGAAACGGTGAAAGAAGAAATAATACAAAACATAAATCAAGGGTTGGAAGCAGCCTATATCAATGGAAATCTTGCTTCAAATCTGGAATATAAACCGAGTTTTATATCAAACAATCCAGAAGAGGGTAAAAAAGTTATTTCTTCTATTGAAGAAGAGCTACTTCGCTGTGAACAATTCCAGATTAGTGTGGCATTTATCACAATGGGAGGAATTACGCCCCTCCTGCAGACGTTAAAAGAACTCGAGCGAAAGAGAATCCCGGGGCAAATTCTTACAACGAACTACTTAGATTTTAGTGAGCCAAGAGCGTTGGCAAAACTGAATGAATTGAATGAAAAGTCTAATCCCCCAGCTATGCTGGGGAGAATAGAGTAGTCGGAAGTGGTGAGGATAACAAAATAAAGCCTCCTGTGATAGAATGAGAATGGTGTCGCAAGCCAAACTCAAAATCAAAGGAGGCGGTCCAAATGGACAATAAAAGTTTATCACATACTCGTTGGAAATGCCAGTATCACATTGTGTTTATTCCTAAAATACCGAAAGAAGGTATTGTATGGGAGAATACG